>CAYXPB010000291.1:0-6596 GCA_964466645.1 uncultured Acetivibrio sp.
ATTCAGAAGGGGAAAGGTGAGGTAGGATATGGATATTGTATCTAAATTGTCATCCTATGCAATTCCGACGATTTTTCTTTTTATATTGGCAGCGGGTATGTTAAAAGAAGTAAAGGTATATGATGTTTTTGTTGAGGGGGCAAAGGAAGGAATAAGTACGGTGTTAAGAATCATTCCGCCACTTGTTGGTCTTATGGTGGCAATCGGAGTGTTTCGTGCGTCAGGAGCACTTGATTTGATTGTATTTGCAGTTAAACCTGTTACCTCTTTCTTAAGGATACCTTCTGAGACGGTCCCGCTGGTGTTTTTAAGACCTATATCGGGGAGTGCATCTTTAGCGTTGGTGTCGGATATTTTCAAAAACTATGGCCCGGATTCATTTATAGGAAGGCTTGCTTCAACACTTATGGGATCAACTGAAACTATTTTTTATACTCTTGCCGTATATTTTGGCTCTGTGGGTATAAAGAATATAAGGTTTACTCTACTTGCTGCGTTAGTTGCCGACCTTGTAAGTGTTATTGCAGCTGTATGGATTTGTACTGTTGTGTTTGGGGGATAGTGTATAGTTTGTCTGTATCTTAAAAGAGTTGCAGCATAAGTAGAGAAATGTTTCTTTCATTATATGTCTAATTTATATCAGAATATACTCAAAAAAATTTAAATTCCTTGAAAAATGGACAGTATATATGTATATTAATATTAATGCGTAATTGATAACGATATAAGGGAGGATATATATAATGGGAAATAATACTTTTTATATTACAACGCCTATTTATTACCCAAGCGATAAATTACATATAGGACATTCATATACAACTGTTGCTGCGGACGCTGTAGCACGGTATAAAAGACTTAAGGGATATGATGTAATGTTCCTTACGGGGACTGATGAGCATGGGCAAAAAATACAGAGAAAAGCAGAAGAAAAGGGTGTTACTCCAAAGCAATATGTGGATGAGATAGTCAGTGGAATAAAAGAACTGTGGAAACTTATGAAGATTACCAACGACAGGTTTATCAGGACAACGGACAAAGAACATGAGCAAGCAGTTCAAAAGATATTTAAGAGGTTTTATGATCAGGGAGATATATACAAAAGCGAATATGAAGGATTGTATTGTACTCCCTGTGAGTCATTTTGGACAAAGACCCAGTTAGCTGACGGCAAATGTCCTGATTGTGGAAGAGAAGTAGAGATTACTAAAGAGGAGAGTTATTTCTTCAGGTTGTCTAAGTATCAGGACAGATTGATAAGGTTCATTAAAGAAAATCCTGAATTTATTCAACCGGTTTCAAGACAGAATGAGATGCTCAATAATTTTTTGATACCGGGACTAGAGGATTTGTGTGTGTCTAGGACAACCTTTAATTGGGGCGTACCAGTTACCTTTGATGACAAGCATGTAGTATATGTGTGGATAGATGCCCTTTCAAATTACATTACTGCTTTGGGATTTTTGTCCGAAGATGAAACGGCATATAAAAAATACTGGCCTGCCGATGTACATTTAGTAGGAAAGGAAATTGTAAGATTTCATACAATTATATGGCCTGCAATGTTGATGGCTTTGGGAGAACCTTTGCCAAAGCAGATATACGGGCATGGTTGGCTCCTTTTGGAAGGCGGCAAGATGTCAAAGTCAAAGGGTAATGTGGTAGATCCTGTGGTATTGGTTAAAAAATATGGACTTGATGCTATAAGATATTTCCTTTTAAGAGAAGTTCCCTTTGGATCGGATGGCGTTTTTTCCAATGAAGCATTAATAAGCAGAATCAATTCTGATCTTGCTAATGATTTGGGAAATCTGGTCAGCAGAACTGTTGCAATGATAGATAAGTATTTTGATGGTGTAATGCCTGAAGAAAGACAAGCAGGAGACTTTGACGAGGATTTAAAAAAGGTGGTTATGGATACGCCTCTTAAGGTAGAGCAGCTTCTGGATAAATTGCAGTTTAGCTCGGCTCTTACTGAAATCTGGAAAGTGATATCTAGAACAAATAAATATATTGATGAAACTATGCCTTGGGTTTTGGCTAAGGATGAGGCAAGTAGACCTAGGCTTGCAGGTGTAATGTATAATCTAGCGGAGAGTTTAAGAATTACATCTATTCTCTTGCAGCCCTTTATGCCTGAAACTCCAGAAAAGATATGGCACCAGTTAGGAATTGAAGATAAAAATTCTATTGAATGGGAGAGCACGAAGAGTTGGGGGATGTATGCTGCTGGAGCAAAGATAAACAAGGGAGAAGTTATTTTCCCTAGAATAGATATTAAAAAAGAAATGGAAGAGTTAGAGAAACTTACAGTTCAAGAGGCCGATAAGAAAGAACAAAAAGCTGGAGGCAAGCAGCAAAAAGAAGATAAGGACAGCTCTGACGGATATATTTCCATTGAGGATTTTGCCAAAATTGACTTGAGAGTTGCAAAAGTATTAGAGGCCGAGAAGGTTGAAAGTGCTGATAAGCTTCTTAAGCTAAAGTTGGAAATGGGAGAAGAAATAAGGCAGGTGGTGTCAGGAATTGCAAAACACTACTCAGCCGATGAACTGGTTGGCAAATTTGTTATTCTTGTAGCAAATTTAAAACCTGTAAAGTTAAAGGGTATAGAGTCTCAGGGAATGATACTGGCAGCTTCTAATGACAAGGAACTAGTACTCGCAGCCTTAGACAAAGCAATTGAGAGTGGAGCAAAGGTCAGATAGGGTTCTTTTGTTTTGGAGAGGAGTTAAAAATGCTTTTTGATACCCATGCACACTATGATGATGAAAAATTTGCATTAGATAGGTATGATGTTATTGAGAAGGCATACAGTAGTGGTGTGTCATATATTATCAATGCGGCTACCGATATAAAATCTTGTGAGGAGAGTCTTGCCTTTGCGCATAAATATGAATATGTATATGCGGCAATAGGAATTCACCCTCATGAGGTTGGTAAGGTAGATGAAAATACTTTAAGTAGAATTGGTCAGCTTGCAAAAGAGGACAAGGTTGTTGCTATCGGAGAAATAGGGCTTGACTATTATTATGACACAGCGCCCCGTGAAATTCAGAAGCACTGGTTTGCACAGCAGATTAACCTCGCACGGGATTTGAAGTTGCCTATAATTGTCCATGACAGGGATGCACATCAGGATTCCATGGATATATTAAAAGGTAATAAGGCGAATGAGGTGGGTGGAGTTTTTCATTGCTATTCGGGAAGTGTAGAAATGGCAAAGGAATTACTAAACTATAATTTTTATATATCTGTAGGTGGAACGCTGACCTTTAAAAATGCAAAAAAGTTGGTTGAAGTGGTTCGGTGGATGCCTATGGACAGACTTTTAATCGAAACGGATTCTCCTTATCTTACACCTGAACCACACCGTGGCAAACGTAACGATTCAAGTTATGTAAGGTTTGTTGCAGAAAAAGTGGCTCAAATAAAACAGCTAAGTTTTGAAGAGGTAGCGAAGGTCACATTAGACAATGCAAAAAAGCTTTTTAGATTATAGCTATTTGGAAGCTTAAAAGCTTCCGTAACAGGCTTTGTGATCTAAATGTTGTATAGGTCATTTTTTGAAATGGCCTTATTCAAATAAGGTAATGAAATTTTTAAGTATCAAGCAGTAATGCTTTTTCACATAAGAAGTATTTTACATAAAAGATTATCACAAATTATTTCTCGGGTCATATACTGATAATGGATATTCTAGAAATCAGTACCGGAGGTAATTTTTTTATGGAGAAAATTAAAGCTAAAAAGGAAGCGGAAGTAACCGTAGCACCTAAGAAGGTAGAGAATACTGCAACAGCACCTGTAGCAAAGGTAGAAAATGTGCAGCAAGCACAGCCTACGCAGCAAATAAATCAGATGCCCCAGATGATGCCAGAAATGAACCAAATGCCTCAGATGATGCCGCAAATGAACCAAATGCCCCAGATGATGCCGCAAATGAACCAGATGCCCCAGATGAATAATACTTATATGCCACAAGTACAGCCAACACAATATATGCCCCAAGTGATGCAAGTACCTGTCATTTGTTGTCCATATTTGACAAATATGCAATGTCCTATGATGCAGAATTATGAGGATCCTGTAATGGGGCAGGAAATGGACAATCCGTACATGCCCAATCAAAATATGGTGAACCCATACATGAATAGTCCATACAATATGAATTCAAATATGGGAAATCAGTATTAATAAAATGGGGACTGTTGCAGAGGTTAAGAAATTTCGCAACAGTCCCTTTTAATTATAGGTAATTCAAACGAATTTTCTTGGGAAATGAATAAACGCTTTAAAGTGTGTATAAGATATAAATCATAAGACAAAAAACAGGCATATGAGGTATGTATTTCCATTAAATTTGACAAAGGAACCAATTTAACTTAAAATATCCAAAGGTCCCTTTAGTATTTTGGACAGGAGGAGTTGCATGTTATTACCACTTGCGAAAAATATTACAAGGTATTTTTCAAAAAAGAAATTGACATTTACAGTATTGGCATTAGTAGCAACAGTATTGTTTGGGGCATTTGTTTTTTCAGCATTTAGTACTGATGTAATAATTGATTACAATGGAGCCCAGATTACTGTGAAGACAATGAGAAATACCGTAAAAGATGTGCTTATGCAAAGAGGCATAGTAGTTAGCGATTTTGATTATGTGAGTTTACCGCTTGATGCAAAATTGATCAGAAATAAAACAACTAAAATACATATAAAATCTGCAGTACCTGTAAATGTTTTTGCTGATGGAAAAGAAACTACTATAATGACTAGTAAAGATACAATTGAGGAAGCTTTGCAAAACAGTTCAGTCGGATTAGGTCTTAATGACAGAATAGAAGGCGCAAATCCTGATGACAAGGTCTGTAAAGACATGAAAATTAAAGTTGTCAGGATTAGACGTGAAATGGTAAGCAAAAATGAAATCATGCCTTATGAAATTGAAAGAAAAGTAAACAATTCAATGGATCAAGGTGTGGAAGAAGTAGTTAGTAAGGGTAAGAATGGCGTATGTGAAAAGGCGTATTTGGTAGTTTATGAAGACAACAAGGAAGTAGAAAGAAGACTTATAACCGATAATATTGTAACAACGCCTGAAAAGGAAATAGTTGAGTATGGTACCATAACAACCTATACTGCATCAAGAGGAGATATCATCAGGTACAAAAAAATGATTGATATGTCTGCAACGGCTTATACTGCATCCTTTAGAGATACAAACAAGCATCCCGATCATCCGCAATTTGGAATTACTTATACTGGTGTTAGGGTTAAAAAAGGAATTGTTGCAGTTGATCCAAAGGTTATACCTTTAGGTACAAGGCTTTATGTCGAAGGGCTAGAAGGCACTCCTGATTATGGATATGCAGTTGCAGCAGATATAGGCAGTGCCATAAAGGGGAAAAAAATTGACCTTTATATGGACGGGCAGGATGTAGTTGATAGGTTTGGACGAAAGAAAGTAAGGGTATATGTACTTTACTAAATTTTTTTCTTACAAAATTGCCTAGGGCTATGAGAGGTCAAAACATTTTAAAGTGTATAAAGTTGATTTATAGCTATAGATACACTGAAAAATGAGTAACAGTTTGGTTATAATATGAAAGGGACTTATATTGAGCCGGGATTATTTTGTCCCGGCTGTTTTTATTTCGCCTCCTTCGAACAAAATGAAAGAGGCAAAAACGTAGGGGCTCGATGCCCCGGCTGTTTTTATTCCGCCTCTTTCGAACGAAGTGAAAGAGGCAAAAACGTAGGGGCTCGATGCCCCGGAGTTTTTATTCTGAATCTGGAGTTGTGAAAATGGGATTAAATACAAAAGGGCTGATTAAAAAGTATGGAATTAGATTGACAAAATCTTTAGGACAAAACTTTCTTACCGATAGTAATGTAGTTTCACGAATTGTGGATACTGCAGAGATAACTAAAGATGATATGGTTATGGAAATAGGACCGGGAATAGGGAGCATGACAGGAGAGATTGCTGCTAGGGCAGGTAAAGTTATAGCTGTTGAAATTGATAAACGCCTTATACCAGCTCTAAAAGATAATCTTCAAGGGTTTTCAAACCTTGAAATAATTAATGAAGACATTATGAAAGTAAATGTTAAAGATATAACAGATAACAAGCAGGATATGAGACTGAAAGTTGCGGCAAATTTACCCTACTATATAACTACGCCTATTATTATGAAGCTCTTAGAGGAAGACAATGACATAGAGTTGATGGTTTTTATGGTACAAAAAGAGGTGGCACAAAGAATGATTGCAAAACCGGGAGGCAAGGACTACGGAGCTTTATCTGTCGCAGTCCAGTACTATTCACAACCGGAAAAAGCTTTTGATGTTCCTCCCCATTGTTTTGTTCCACAGCCAGAAGTTGATTCGACTATTATAAAGTTAAAAAAGAATGAAACACCGCCTGTATATTTAAAGGACAAGGATATGTTTTTCAAAGTTGTTAAGGCATCCTTCGGGCAAAGGAGAAAGACTTTATTGAATGCATTAACAAATTCTGGAGCGCTAAATAAAAATAAAGAAGAGATACGGGAGATATTAAATTCTGTGAATATAAATGAAAATGCAAGAGG
>CAYXPB010000292.1:0-6591 GCA_964466645.1 uncultured Acetivibrio sp.
TTCACGTTATATCTAGATTCTAGAAATGAAATTGATGCTCGATATCTAATTAAATCTATCGTCAAATGTTTTGCACTCGCCATTTTCAGTATTAACTATTTGAAGATCACCCATTCCTGAATCCGAAGAACAAAACAAATACTTACCGCAACATCCGATCAACGGAAAATCGGGACTTGCTATTTTTTCTGATTTACCAGTTTTAAGTGAATACCTTAAAACCTGGGTATAATTGTGTTCATCTACAGTAGTAATAAACAGGTCATCCTCAACTATTAGTGAGCTAAACATATTTTCCACTTTGAGTAATGGTGTCAATTTGCCATCTAAGCTCTTCATAAAGCTCCTATCTTTATATCCAATCACACTACCGTCGCCAAGCAACTGTAATATCTCCATGTCAAAATGTCCATGAGATGTATAATTCTTTGTCGTATAATTCCATGTCGTTAAATTTTTATTTTTGTCAAGAAAGCATACTTCATTCTTATAATTACTTAAAAATTTCCACAATACGTCCTCAGAAACTACTGTTTTATTTTTTTCTTTGATATTATAAGCCATTAAATCACAGTTATCCTCAGCATCAATATTGTTATAGAATAATACATCTTGTATTACTAAAGGACCATATATATGGAATTTATCATCACCAGCTATTACTTCTGCTTTTTGAGAATTTAAATTTAGCTCAATCAATTGTCCTTCTGTATTTGTAAAATACAAAAAATCATTATAAACATTAAGGAACCCTTCAAAATCGCTATATAATAACTTTTTATCTGTGCCATCAATATTTTTTGAGAACAAACCTTGATAACGGTTTTCTTCATTGATTAAAACGTAGGATTTGTAATATATTTTGTTGTTATCATAGTTTAGAATAAAAGTATTCGGATTCCTACCGAGTTCTTTATTTTTAGTTGCTTCGATTATAGGAGTGTTTCGTGTTCTTATTGGTGTATTAGATGTATTTTCAATGGTTGTAGTCGTACTAGCATTACTTACAGAAGTAATAGGATCGTTATCATTACTTTTATTAGAACTACATGCAGATAGTAAAACTAATACAGAAGCCACAACACAAATTCTTTTAAACATAACTAGCTTCTCCTCCTAGTATAATAGCCAAACCTGCAAAATCACTTGATAAAATTTAGTGATTTTGCAGGCTTATTAGCTAAGTCAGTGTAATGAATATGAATTAGTTCAATTAAAAAGTAGTAGTTTTAGGTCGTAAGAGGCGCATTTTGCACGTGCTTCCTCCAAATATTTGAACTAGTTGGTCTAATGGCCTTAAGAAATGCTCATCCTGGTGTTGTGCGACTCTAACTTGTGTGTAATCAGATACATAATAATCTGTACATGTAACAACTACAACTGAATGATACCAAGTGCTTGTGCTTGGATTAAAGAATTGCAATATATCTCCTCGCTTCATCGGAGTGCTTAAATCAGTATAAACTTTACCATTATTATATCCTGTAGCTTTTGGACCTGTTCCAGTATTGTTAGTAGCGAAATCCCAAAGACTAGGAACTCCGCAAAAACTTGATATTGGATTTCCATATGGAGAATCGTAATTTCTTCCATACCATTTACTAGTCTGCCTATAATTATTAGCTACCCTTTGTCTCAATGCCTGCACTGTAGAATTATAGTAATAACTTGAATCATATCCTATTACCTCAATATTATACCCACTGGAACCACCATACCCATTCCAAATACATTGCGATACAAAGTTTGTACAATCCAAGGTTGCTCTCTTAAAGATATAGTTTTGATAGTGGTCTCCAAACCAAAAACCATAATGCCCCGCCTCACTAGCTCCATAACTAACTGTCACTGATGACGGGCTTACAATAGAATTGTTTTCTATGGTATTAGTCTTGTTCTTTGGCTTTATGCTAGACTTTGCAGCTTTATCTGCTTTTTTCTTTTCTGTTTCTAACGAGTAATTTCTTTCATTGTAAATTTCATCTATAACCTTTAATTCTTCGGACTGAACGTCAGTTTGGGTTGTGCTTGCACTATTAACTTGTTTTTTATTTTTAAGCTTAACTTTTAATGTATCCTTTATGAGTTGAATATCAATACTTGTTTTGTCTATAGAAGTAACTTCATAAGGATTTCCATTTTTCATTTTTACTTTATATAAAGAACCTTCAGCATTTCTTTCGGATTTATTAAAAATATATGAAAAATTAACATAAACAGTAACACTCAAATAATCGTTAATTTCCTGTACTTCTTTAATGATAAACTGATCTAGAGAGACATCATGTACACCACCATGGAACACTTTATAAAAATTACTTGCGTATTCAAAGTCTTTTAAAATCATGTATGTATTTGTATCCCACACAGATTGTTCAAAATTAGAAATATTTCCAGTTTCCATTACTTTGAATATACTATTAAAGTAATCGAAAAGAAAACTACCAACATCTTGGTATTCACCAACATCATAAATCTTCTCTCTAGCCTTTACATCGATTATATTTTGTTTTGGACTTTCGCTCTCTGAAACACCAGTAGCAAATGCTGCTGTAGAAAGGCTTGATATAACTAAAACACTTGACATTAGAAGCAATAACTTTCTTTTAAGAAAACAACTATTCATATTAAAATGACACTCCTTTTTTGTATTATATTAAATAATTTATTTATTTGCTTACTTTTAAAACTCCATACCCATATATCTCGTCATATCCCATAGTACCAATGTCCTCAGTGCAATTACAAATAATATTTACGACCTCCTTTGTTGAAACAATTCCATCGTTATCCATATCATTTCTCAAGTCCGCTAACATCAATGCTATTACACCAGTAATGTGGGGAGCAGCCATAGAAGTACCACTCATATGTGAATAACCACTATTAATGTATGTAGAGTAAATATCAACTCCAGGTGCACAGAAATCAATTTTACCGGTAGCTGAAAAATCTGCAATTTTATCAGTTTCATCAATTGCACTTACAGAAAAAACGCCTTCATATCCAGCAGGAAACGTAGCACTTGCTGAATAGGTGTTACCAGCTGCTGCGACAACTATCAATCCAGCATTCAGTGCCCTGTTAATTGAATCTCTTAATAACGGAAGGTCACTTTCTATTTCAATGCTTAAGTTAATAATTTGAATTCCGTTATTAATACACCACTCAATACCTTCTACTAAATCTGACAAATAACCAGAACCAAATGAATCTAATACTTTTACCGCATATAGTTCTGCCTCAGGTGCGACACCGACAACTCCTACTTTGTTATTATTTGAGGCAATTATGCCCGAAACATGTGTTCCATGACCAAAAGGGTCAATTACAGACCTTCCAGGTTCAATTGCATTGAACTCTCCTTTTATATTCTTTTGAAGATCTTTATGTTTTGCAATACCACTATCTACAACTGCAACCTTTACACCTTCACCTGTAGTCTTAATCCATGCCCTGTCAGCTTCAACACGCTTTACACCCCAAGGAATCTGTTGAAGCAACTTGATCTCTTTGCTTTTTTTTGGCTTTGTCACTTTGATTGATGCATCCTCAAATACTTGTATAGTGTTATCAGTTTTGAGTTTTTCTAACTCATCATTATCTACAAATACAACTTCTGCACCTTCAAAATTTGTTAATCTTTTTTCCTTTTTATGCTTGTACTTTTTTAGAGATTCGTCTGTATCCTTTGGGTTATATGTTTTTGAAACAACAACAACTCTATTATTGCTAAAAGTAGCTCCTTTATCTTTAGCTTCTGCAAAAGATAAAGGAGCTACTGCTACCGTAGCGGTAAGTAAAAACAACAAAAATGCCTTTAATCTCACTTATTCACCTCTCCCCAGCTAATTTAGTATTTCCAAGAATGTTTAAATCTTTTAATCGTATTTTACACTTGAAGGTAAAATAAGTCAAAAAAACACACACGGTTTTTTTAGAGTTTTTTAATTTATATGTATAATTCTTCTAATATCTTCAAAAAATACACTCTATCACCTAATAGTGTAATGCAATCTAATAGGAATTTGCTTTAACTATTGGTATATTAATTTTCTATCATATAAAAATATTGTCGAAACCATTTTTGAATAATAAAAACCCATTGTTGTCTGTGTGGAACTTGTTTTAATAATTCTGAAACAGCAAAAAGCAATCGGCCTGAGGGAGGACGTGGAGGCGGATATGTTGTAGCTGAGGGAACTCCTGAACAGATGGCAAAGGTTGAAGCATCGATAGATAGGTATTTGCTTTTTCATAATATCATATCAAATTCAGTTTTTAACTACTAAAACCAAAAAATTATCCAAAATTATATTATCCTTAAGTATTGAACCTCCTGCACAAAACAAAAAACAGCACTATAAACTTAAGGGTATAAGAATTTAACCTTTAAAACCAGTCTTCATATTTTGGCATTTCATCACAAGTTTCATAATCAGGAAAAACATTATTAGAACTGTGTCCTTCATAATTACCGTCTTTATTTTATCCAAACTACTTTAAAACTACTGCATTTATATGCGTATTCAATAAGATAATCTATAGCACTTTCGTCAACTTGTTCAATTGACTCAGAAAGATATTTTTCATTTTTAGTTTGATAAGCCTGCCAAATAGTATACATTAGTGATGTTATTATAACTATCCATACTGGTTCTTTCACAGGATTACCTTGAACATTACTGTTAAATACCATTAAGCCAGTGTTTTTCTCGTTTTCTAGATGCTCACATAACTCATCCCCGGACAAATCATTTCCTTACAGCCAATTCCAACACTGGTTTAAAGCTTCATTAGCCTGTATATAACCATCGTCATCTTTTTTGAGTTCCTCAAATAGTTTTTGGGCAATAGCTAAATAAAAAGCTACTCTTCCACTAACGGTAATACTTGTAATAAATTCCATGTTAACACCTCATTTCATGTTACTATGCATCTAAAATCAGCTTTTTTGGAACACAAATTAACAGTTATTATTTTTGTATCAACTAAATGGAATAATATGACGAAGTAATTCCTGTCTGATGGTCTCAATCACTCTTTCAGTATAGGGATTTTGCCATGATTTAATACTGGGGGGATGGTTCTTGTGGTTTGGTGGGTGTCAGAATTCATGTTTTAAAGGCTTTAATCACTAAAAATAAAAGGTAGGCCGTTATACCTACCTTTTGCAACTGCATTTTTCGGTTTTATTCCAACATATCAAAGAATTCTTCTATTGTATCAGCAATAGTTTCAACACAAGGATCAAAATCATCTGAATCCTCATGAAACCAAACACAAACTGAGGGTTCATCTCTACTTTCTGCATAATCAAGGCATAAATAATTACCACTATAGACTTCAGCAATTGGTAATAATTCAACTCCGACTAGGTCTTCATCTGATATTAAACGACAATCCAATGTGGTTAGTACAACACTAATATCTGAATTTGAAAACATTGGTAATTCCCTTGGCTTTTCAAATATGCTTAAGAAGCGTTCTATAAAATACTTGTCTTCTTCTCCATGAAATGTACGTGTTTCGGGAATTGCTCCTCCATTTTCTTTTAAAAACTCTCTGTATGAAGCTGGTAACTTTACTTTCCATTTCTTTTCTTTATGATTAATTAGTTCATCATCTGGTAAAGGTGAAATTTTAGTGTTATCTTTAATTATCATTTGCTTTTTCCTCTCCTTTTTTTACCTGTGCTCTTTTTCCGTGATGCACATGCCCAATTACCAGTACTTCTTCCGCCATTATGTGTATATATATTATGTATGCCAGTAGGAACTAGTTGCATATTTCCTGGTATTTCAGAATGATGCCATGTTGTACCAGGCACTTTTTCGCCAACATAACCGATTGGAAATAAATTTGGGTTTTTCTTCTTTATTTCGCTATTTAACCACTTAAATTGTGTATCATCATCTACCAACCATAGATCTTGTGGTAAGTCTATTTCTTCAATTACAAGTCCAGCTCCTTTAAAGTCTGCATATCCAAATTTTTGCCCTTCAACTTTCTTTATCTTAACATCTTTTACTAGGTTGGATTTAACAGCATTATCTTTTGTTTTTTTTCTTTGTGCTGCTGTCAAATTTTCTCCATTAGGGATATCTTCGTCCCATGACCAAACCTCATTTGAATTTACTAATTTTGCATATGAATTTGAATATTCTTGTAAAACATCATTATCAAAATCTTTATCTCCTGCAATATATTTATCTATTGCAGACTTAGAGTCAATTACTCCATTACCATTATCCATCATTTCCTTCTGTTTTGCAATCCTATCAGTAATGTTCATAGCAGATTTACTTGGGGATACTTTTTCTGCTACAGAATTTTGTTTTTTTGCCACTTCGACTTCTTCCTCAACTTCTTCAGTTAAGCTCTGTTCCACTGTGCTTGGTTGAGTAGTTTGTCCAACGCACTCTATATCTTTTCCCCGAAACTGCCTGATATAAAGCGTAAATGTTCCCACACCGGCATGATTTGAATAACTCTCAGAATAATCAACTACAAAGGCTTTGGAAAAACAAACTTTTCGGACTAATTGGTTATCTTTTGTATACTCTACGGTGACTTCCTTATAACAGTCAG
>CAYXPB010000293.1:0-6588 GCA_964466645.1 uncultured Acetivibrio sp.
AAATTTGAGTTTCATATTCTTTATGATAGCAGATACCACATTCAAAATCCAGCACTTAAAATAAATTTATACAGGTGAAAGATACTATAAAAAAAAGAACCTTGGCAAAACACCAAAGCCCCTTACTCACAATTCAACCCTACTTAACTATCAAAGACTCCCCCGTCATTTCCTTAGGCTTCTCAATCTTCATTATGTCAAGAATTGTAGGCGCCAAATCCGCTAATCTTCCTTCCTTGAGCTTGACATCACCAAGTCCTACAGCTATCAAAGGAACAGGATTTGTTGTGTGTGCTGTAAATGGTCCGCCCAATTCATAATCTAACATCTGCTCCGAATTACCATGGTCAGCTGTTATAAGAGCTACTCCATTTTGAGCCTCAATAGCTGATATAACCCTACCCACACACTCATCAACAGCCTCAACAGCCGCTTTAGCCGCATCAAAAAACCCAGTATGTCCAACCATATCAGAATTAGCATAATTCAAAACTATAACATCATATTCCTTTGAATTAATCCTCTTTACCACTTCATCCGTAACTTCATAAGCACTCATTTCAGGCTTAAGATCATAGGTTGCAACCTTCGGCGAAGGAATAAGTGCTCTGTCTTCCCCTTCATATACAGCCTCAACCCCACCATTAAAGAAGAACGTAACATGGGCATACTTCTCTGTTTCAGCAATACGAAGCTGTCTATAACCTTTCCTACTTATGTATTCGCCAAAAGTATTTTCAAGGCTCTGTGGTTTAAACGCAACTGAAGTATTCTTAATAGTCTTGTCAAACTGTGTCATACATACAAACTTAACAGGGAAATAACCATTGCCTCTTTCAAAACCGCTAAAGTCCTCATCAGTGAAAGTTCTTGTAATTTCCCTAGCTCTGTCCGGTCTAAAGTTAAAGAAAATAATAGAATCGTTTGCACTAATAGTAGCAATAGGATTGCCGTTTTCCTTAATAAGAGTTGGCTTGACAAATTCGTCAAACTCTTTTTTTGCATAGGAGGTAGCAACAGCTTCTCCGGCACTTGAAGCTTCAAGACCCTTTCCAAGAACCATTGCATCATAGGCAAGCTGAACTCTTTCCCATCGATTATCCCTATCCATAGCATAATATCTTCCCATAACAGAAGCTATTTTACCGACTCCGATTTCCTTAAGCTTAGCTTCAAGCTGCTCAACAAAGCCTTTAGCACTATCAGGTGGCACATCTCTTCCGTCAAAGAAGCAGTGCACAAACACATCTTTAAAATCATGCTTCTTAGCCAACTCAACCAAGGCATATAGATGAGTATTGTGACTGTGTACCCCCCCATCAGATAAAAGTCCGAACAGGTGGAGCTTAGTATTGCTCTTTTTGCAATTTTCTATTGCACTAAGAAATTCTTCCTTATCAAAAAAATCACCGTCTTCAATAGATTTTGTTATACGGGTCAATTCCTGATAAACAATTCTTCCTGCGCCAATATTGGTATGTCCAACTTCCGAATTGCCCATCTGACCAGCAGGAAGACCAACATCCATTCCGCTAGTTCTGACAATTGTATTTGGATATTCCTTTAACAATCTGTCTAAGTTAGGCGTATTTGCTGCTGCAATAGCATTGCCTTCTGTCTTGGGATTATTCCCAAAACCGTCCAATATAATTAAAGCAACCAATTTATCTTTCATAATACACTCTCCAATCAACTTTATTGCAAGGTTTTACCTCTTTAATATCTACCACTATATTTACAACATTAATTATATACTTTAATGATGTTTGAATTTTTCACCTTAATAAATAGCATTGTTACATTTTATACAATATAACCCTCCAGCTTATATAACCGGAGGGTTACAGAAAATCAAAAAAATTGAATTCTTCTTATTTATTGTATTTTGCTATCTTTTCAAAATCATCAAGCTTAAGACTTGCTCCACCAACAAGACCACCGTCAATGTTTGGCATAGCAAAAATTGCAGATGCGTTGGCAGCATTAACACTTCCACCGTACTGAATTCTTACCGCCTGAGCAACATCATTGCCATATAATGCTTTAACTACGTTTCTGATAATTGCACAAACTTCTTCAGCTTGATCATTTGTAGCTGTCTTACCAGTTCCAATAGCCCATATCGGCTCATAAGCTATAACAGTTTCTTTAACTTGCTCAGCTGACAATCCAAGTAATGCAATTTTAACTTGATATCCAACAAGCTCAGCTGTAACACCTTGTTCTCTTTGAGCAAGTGTCTCACCTACGCAAACAATAGGCTTCATACCGTATTTAAATACTGCATGAGCTTTTTTGTTAACTGTTTCATCAGTTTCAGCAAAATATTGTCTTCTTTCAGAGTGACCGATTATTACATAATCAACTCCAAGGCCGGATAGCATAGCCCCTGAAACTTCTCCTGTAAATGCACCGTTTGCTTCCCAATGCATATTTTGTGCAGCTACTTTAATATTTGAACCTTCAGCTGCCTTTTTAACTCCAGGAATACAAACGAAAGGTACACCTACAACAACCTCAGCGTCCGCACCTGCTACTTTTGCTTTTAAAGCTTCTACAAACTCAACAGCCTCTGTAGCTGTCTTATTCATTTTCCAGTTTCCTGCTGCTATTTTTACTCTACTCATAATTATTTACCTCTCCCCTTATTTATCCAAAAGTACATCTATTCCTGGAAGAACTTTTCCCTCAAGGAATTCTAATGATGCCCCACCGCCAGTGGAAATATGTGTTATTTTATCGGCGAAACCAAGTTGCTCAACAGCTGCAGCAGAGTCTCCGCCACCAATTATTGATACCGAACCGGATTCAGCAACCGCTTTTGCAACTTCCTTTGTACCGTTTTCAAAGTTTGAAAACTCAAATACTCCCATAGGACCGTTCCAAACAACAGTCTTAGCATTTTTGATTTCAGATGAATAATTACCTATTGTCTTAGGACCGATATCCATACCCATCCATCCATCAGGCATGTGATTTGATTCAACTACTTTATATTCTGTATCATTTTTAAACTCTAGACCTATTACATTGTCTACAGGAAGCAATAATTTAACGCCTTTGCTCTCTGCTTTTTCTATAAGGCTCTTAGCAAGTTCTACTTTATCGTCTTCACAAATGGAAGTTCCGATATTGTAGCCTTTTGCTTTAAAGAAGGTATATGCCATTCCTCCACCAACTATTAATGTATCAACTTTGTCTATGAGATTTTCTATTACAGCAATTTTGTCAGAAACTTTAGCCCCACCTAAAATTGCTACGAAAGGTCTTTCAGGATGAGAAAGAGCTTTACCCATAACATCAATTTCCTTCTGAATCAAATAACCGCAAACTGCAGGTAGGTGATCTGCAAGACCTGCTGTTGAAGCGTGAGCTCTGTGAGCTGTACCAAAAGCATCATTTACAAATATTTCAGCCATACTTGCCAACTCTTTTGAAAAAGCAGGATCATTCTTTGTTTCTTCTTTATGGAATCTAACGTTTTCAAGCATTAAAACTTCGCCATCTTTTAGGGCAGCGGCTTTAGCCTTTGCATCTTCTCCAATAACGTCTTTAGCCACAATTACTTCTTTACCTAAAAGCTCGCCAAGTCTTACCGCTGTAGGTTTCATGCTGAATTTGTCTTCAAAGCCTTCTTTTGGTCTTCCAAGGTGTGATACCAATATTGTCTTTGCACCTTTTCCGACTAAATACTTAATTGTAGGAAGAGCACCTACTATTCTATTATCATCTGTTATTTTTTTATTTTCATCTAGCGGCACATTAAAGTCAACTCTTACGATAACTTTTTTTCCTTTAACATCTACATCTTCAATAGTCTTTTTGTTCATCGCCATTCTTGAACACTCTCCTTCTATTTTTCACAAAAAGGCTCGGTTACTAAATAACCGAACCTTTTTTATTAAATTACAATCAATTATTTAGCGTCAACTGTTGCCATGTATGCAATCAACTCAACAACTTTGTTTGAATAACCCCACTCGTTGTCATACCATGCAACTAACTTAACAAAATTATCATTTAATGCTATACCAGCTTTTGCATCAAATATTGATGTACGTGCATCACTAATGAAATCTGATGATACAACAGCATCTTCAGTGTATCCCATGATACCCTTTAATTCATTTTCTGATGCTTTCTTAACAGCTGCTTTTATTGCATCATAACTAGCTGCTTTTTCCAAACGGCAAGTCAAGTCAACAACTGATACATCAAGAGTAGGTACTCTAAATGACATACCAGTTAATTTACCGTTTAATTCAGGAATAACTTTTCCAACTGCTTTAGCTGCACCAGTTGATGAAGGTATTATGTTACCTGCAGCTGCACGTCCGCCTCTCCAGTCTTTCTTTGAAGGACCGTCGACAGTCTTTTGTGTAGCAGTTGTAGCATGAACTGTAGTCATTAAACCTTCAACTATACCAAAGTTATCGTTAATAACCTTAGCTAAAGGTGCTAAACAGTTTGTAGTACATGAAGCGTTTGATACAACATTCATGTCTTTAGTGTATTTAGTGTTGTTAACACCCATTACGAACATTGGAGCGTCCGCTGAAGGAGCACTGATAACAACTTTTTTAGCTCCACCTTTGAAGTGAGCTGAAGCCTTTTCAGTAGTTGTGAATACACCTGTTGATTCAACAACATAATCTGCTCCGCAATCTTTCCAAGGAATTTCTTCAGGATTCATAGCTGCAAAAACGCTAACTGCTTTACCGTTTACAACTAATTTACCGTTATCATCTCCTATTGTTCCTTTGAATTGACCATGTACTGTATCATATTGAAGCATGTATTTCATGTATTCAAGATCAATAAATGGATCATTAATACCTACTACCTCAACATTTGGATTATTCAATGATGCTCTGAAAACAAGACGTCCTATACGTCCAAAACCATTAATACCTACTTTAACTGCCATTAAAAATCGCCTCCTATGTATTTATATTGAATTAATATATTAGCTTTTGTGTAACATGAATGCTATAAAATTTTCATTTATCGGTAACATTCTCATGCAACATTTATCATTTTATATTATTTCATTTTCATTTTCAATACTAAAGTTTAAAATAATTAATTATTTAACAAACTTTTAGGCCTTTCAAAAAATAACCTATACAAAATTTATGTCCTAAAGCCTCATCATGGAAGCTTAATAGCTTCCATGATGAGGAACATTATTTTGCAATGCAAAATGTAAATCAGATTTTTGAAATAGCAATTGACCAGTTATCTTTTTGGAATCACCTTAAGTCATAAATATTATTTTCATATATCTTTTTTTTATGCAAATTAGGTAATCTTTTTAAAAAAGCCCTAGATTATTAAAGCTTATAAGTTATAGTATACTTATCTATCAGCTTAACAGGATTATATGATAGTTTGGCTTTTCTCAATCCTTCCAGACCAAGATCCTGTTCCCTGTTTATATAAAAGGCATCCTTCCAACTATTTTCACAGAACTGCTGATTTATAAAATTATATAGTCCTCTGATATCATCATTAGCCTTTTCAATATGAATGACAGCTGTATCCGCATTTAACAACTCCCCAATAGTAAAAGCCTCATATTTTCCATTTACCTTAATCAAAGCCCCTTCATAGCCAAGTCTTTTAAAATTACTTAATGCTTCGATATTGGCAAGCTTTTCGCAATAAAGCCCCTTATGTTGTTCATGGTTCCTTCTTGCACACCATTCTTCATTTATCCTTATACATTCACCAATTAATTCATCCGTTAATTCTACATATTCAAATTCATTATTCTTTTTAAAACTATTTAGATGATTCTTCTTCCCATGAAACTTTTTACCCTTTAAATTGATGAGGTCCTCTGAATTATACAAATAGTCACAACTCTTTCTATCCTCCTCTATATCAATGTCATCTTTATAGTAATCCTTAAAATAGTTGAGCTTATCCTCCTCAACTCTCTTAAATATCAATTTCCAGACCTTATCGGAAAAGTAATTCTTTATTTCATCAATCGCCCGCCCAAAGGCTTCTTTTGTATACGTACCGATAGGCTCAAAGGCAAAAGGCACATTATCCTTTGGTACAGCTATCAGGCATAGCAGCCCATCAACTTCTCCAAACCTAAAGTTATAAGAGTTCCTCCACATAAATATATTAGTAAAATTAATCTCTGAAATCTGCGGAATATGCCTTGTTATGTACTTGTCAAATATGTCTTTGTTATCTATATTTATTTCCCTAAGGTAAAGCATTAAAAACCTCCTCTATCCTAAATACACTTAATCACCAAATCCTACCCCAAGGCTTTTTGCAATATTTACAAGTTCCCCTTTCGGATCCACTGTTTTTAAAGTACCCACCGCTTCCTCTATCGGTACCTCTGTAATACTGTTTCCCTTGAGGCTTACCATCATACCGAATTTCTCCTGATTGATAAGTTCTACTGCATGAACGCCATATCTAGTTGAAAGTATCCTATCATATGGAACCGGTGCCCCTCCTCTTTGCAAATGACCAAGAACTGTGACTCTTGACTCTATACCGGTAATTTTTTCAATTTCTTCTGCAATTTTGTTACCCACTCCCCCGAGCCTAACTGGGTCT
>CAYXPB010000294.1:0-6578 GCA_964466645.1 uncultured Acetivibrio sp.
AAAAAAGTTTGTCAATATTTTAAATGAGGAATAGTATAATACTAAATTCAATCTAATATAGTATTAGTATTATGAATAAAAAAAGGACCGATGGCGGGGAAACCATCGGTTAATGTTCCATAATACGTATTATGGAAAAAGAGAAATGAAAAAAGTATATTATATCTTTGCTTACACATTATAACATTTTTTGGGCATTTATTCAACTGCTTCTTTTTATCAAAATCGCCATGAAAAAATTACACGGGAGTTTGACAGTTACTAAGCGGCATTAAAATTGAAAAATACTAAAATCATTGGCGTTGAGCCTATTTTTTTTGTAAAATTTTCATTTTTCTATTGACGTATTGTACCGTAATGTGGTATAATATAAAAGATTGGAGAGATGAAAAATTATGAGATTAAATATAGTTAAATCACCGAATGCAAAACAACTTTATGTTATTAAATCATACCGTGTAAACGGCAAGAATACTTCTAAAATTGTTAAAAAACTCGGTACATATGATGAACTCTTAAAAACACACGAGGATCCTATTGCCTGGGCAAAAGAATACATTGCAGAATTAAATCGCAAGGAAGCTGAAAACAAAAAAGAAGTTATTTTAAAATATTCGAATTTAAAGCTTATCGATAAGAATAATCAGACAAGCTTTAACGGCGGTTATCTCTTTTTACAGGATATTTACCATAAGCTTGCATTACATAAAATTTGCAAGGAAATATCAAAAAAGTACAATTTTGGTTTTGACTTGAATTCAATTCTTTCAAGATTGGTATACAGCCGTATACTCTTTCCAGCATCAAAGCTTGCAACTATGGAATTGTCAAAAAAATTCATTGAACAGCCGAACTTTGACCTTCATCAAATATACAGAGCATTAGACGTTATAGCAAAGGAAAATGACTTTATACAATCTGAATTATACAAAAACAGCCTTAATGTTATTGACAGAAATACAGGTATACTTTACTATGACTGTACTAACTATTTCTTTGAAATAGAGCATGAAGAAGGATTAAAGCAATACGGCATATCCAAAGAACACAGACCAAATCCTATTGTACAAATGGGATTATTTATGGACGGTAGTGGTATTCCTCTTGCTTTCTGCATAAACGAAGGTAACAAGAACGAACAACAAACCTTAAAGCCTTTGGAAAAGAAAATTATTTCAGATTTCGGCAAGTCAAAATTTGTGGTATGTACAGATGCAGGACTTTCCTCAACCGAGAACAGAAAATTCAACAATATATCCGGACGTGCATTTGTAACAACCCAATCCATAAAAATACTCAAAGGCTTTCTTAAAGAATGGGCACTTAATCCGGATGGGTGGAGCTTGTCTAGCAGCAAAGAAAAATTCAATATTGATAAAATTGATGAGGAACAATTTGAGGACAGCACATTTTTCAAGGAAAGGTGGATAAACGAAAACGGTCTTAAACAACGACTGATTGTTACATATTCTATAAAGTACCGCAAGTATCAACAAGCTATCCGTGATGAGCAAATTGCAAGAGCCTTAAAGCTGTTAAACACCAATCCCGGAAAAATCGAAAAAGGCAAGCAGACAGATTACAAGCGGTTCATCACAAAGACAGCCGTAACTTCTGACGGTGAGCATGCCGATAAAAAAATATACTCCATAGACGAGAAAGCCATTGAAGATGAAAGTAAATATGACGGATTTTACGGAGTATGTACAAATCTTGAAGATGAAGTAAAAGAGATAATCAAGGTAAACAAGAGAAGATGGGAAATTGAAGAAAGCTTCCGCATAATGAAGAGTGAATTCAAAGCAAGACCTGTATACTTATCACGTGATAACAGAATAACGGCACATTTTGCTACTTGTTTTATGTCTTTGATGATATACAGAATTTTAAAGCATAAGCTCGGCGAATACACGACAGATGAAATTTTAACTTGTATTAAAGAAATGAATTTTTACAAACTTAAAGGTGAAGGTTATATTCCGACATATACAAGAACCGATTTAACTGATGCTTTACATGAGAAATTCAATTTCCGGACAGATTACCAGATTGTTGACACAAAAAACATGAAAAATATTTTAAAAATCACAAAATCATAAAGACATTACGCACTTTTTCAAAAATTCAAAAGTCCCGCAAACGGCTTGTTTTAGCCACTTGTGAGACTTTTTTGCTTCTTCAACTGTCAAAGATGGGATTATATCTAAAAACCGGGTTAGTGTCAAGTTATATTTTCAAAATGCCGTTTTGCGATTGATGCCGCTCCTGTCGCATCCTTGGCATAATAGTCGGCTCCTATCATTTTGGAATACTCTTCTGTTAGCACTGCGCCTCCGACCATTACTTTGCAATATGGTGTTTGTTTATGGATTATTTCAATTGTTTTTTCCATGTTACCCACTGAAGTGGTCATAAGGGCACTGAGCCCGGCTAAATGTGCTTTATGCGTTTTAATGGCAGTAACTATATCCTCTGCGGGAACGTTTTTACCTAAGTCAATAACATTAAAATCATAATTTTCGAGTAGTATTTTGACTATATTTTTCCCAATATCGTGAACGGGAGTTTGACAGTTACTAAGCGGCATTAAAATTGAAAAATACGAAAATCATTGGCGTTGAGCCTATTTTTTTTTGTAAAATTTTCATTTTTCTATTGACGTATTGTACCGTAATGTGGTATAATATAAAAGATTGGAGAGATGAAAAATTATGAGATTAAATATAGTTAAATCACCGAATGCAAAACAACTTTATGTTATTAAATCATACCGTGTAAACGGCAAGAATACTTCTAAAATTGTTAAAAAACTCGGTACATATGATGAACTCTTAAAAACACACGAGGATCCTATTGCCTGGGCAAAAGAATACATTGCAGAATTAAATCGCAAGGAAGCTGAAAACAAAAAAGAAGTTATTTTAAAATATTCGAATTTAAAGCTTATCGATAAGAATAATCAGACAAGCTTTAACGGCGGTTATCTCTTTTTACAGGATATTTACCATAAGCTTGCATTACATAAAATTTGCAAGGAAATATCAAAAAAGTACAATTTTGGTTTTGACTTGAATTCAATTCTTTCAAGATTGGTATACAGCCGTATACTCTTTCCAGCATCAAAGCTTGCAACTATGGAATTGTCAAAAAAATTCATTGAACAGCCGAACTTTGACCTTCATCAAATATACAGAGCATTAGACGTTATAGCAAAGGAAAATGACTTTATACAATCTGAATTATACAAAAACAGCCTTAATGTTATTGACAGAAATACAGGTATACTTTACTATGACTGTACTAACTATTTCTTTGAAATAGAGCATGAAGAAGGATTAAAGCAATACGGCATATCCAAAGAACACAGACCAAATCCTATTGTACAAATGGGATTATTTATGGACGGTAGTGGTATTCCTCTTGCTTTCTGCATAAACGAAGGTAACAAGAACGAACAACAAACCTTAAAGCCTTTGGAAAAGAAAATTATTTCAGATTTCGGCAAGTCAAAATTTGTGGTATGTACAGATGCAGGACTTTCCTCAACCGAGAACAGAAAATTCAACAATATATCCGGACGTGCATTTGTAACAACCCAATCCATAAAAATACTCAAAGGCTTTCTTAAAGAATGGGCACTTAATCCGGATGGGTGGAGCTTGTCTAGCAGCAAAGAAAAATTCAATATTGATAAAATTGATGAGGAACAATTTGAGGACAGCACATTTTTCAAGGAAAGGTGGATAAACGAAAACGGTCTTAAACAACGACTGATTGTTACATATTCTATAAAGTACCGCAAGTATCAACAAGCTATCCGTGATGAGCAAATTGCAAGAGCCTTAAAGCTGTTAAACACCAATCCCGGAAAAATCGAAAAAGGCAAGCAGACAGATTACAAGCGGTTCATCACAAAGACAGCCGTAACTTCTGACGGTGAGCATGCCGATAAAAAAATATACTCCATAGACGAGAAAGCCATTGAAGATGAAAGTAAATATGACGGATTTTACGGAGTATGTACAAATCTTGAAGATGAAGTAAAAGAGATAATCAAGGTAAACAAGAGAAGATGGGAAATTGAAGAAAGCTTCCGCATAATGAAGAGTGAATTCAAAGCAAGACCTGTATACTTATCACGTGATAACAGAATAACGGCACATTTTGCTACTTGTTTTATGTCTTTGATGATATACAGAATTTTAAAGCATAAGCTCGGCGAATACACGACAGATGAAATTTTAACTTGTATTAAAGAAATGAATTTTTACAAACTTAAAGGTGAAGGTTATATTCCGACATATACAAGAACCGATTTAACTGATGCTTTACATGAGAAATTCAATTTCCGGACAGATTACCAGATTGTTGACACAAAAAACATGAAAAATATTTTAAAAATCACAAAATCATAAAGACATTACGCACTTTTTCAAAAATTCAAAAGTCCCGCAAACGGCTTGTTTTAGCCACTTGTGAGACTTTTTTGCTTCTTCAACTGTCAAAGATGGGATTATAACCTGTTCTGTCTGATTTTGTCAAGGCATTCCCATTTTTATCAAAAACTTAAATGTTAAAAGTCAAGACATGGGTTACACTTTTGATGAACTTCCTCTTGTCAAGGTGGAGCGGTGGAGATTTTCCTTTGGAAAATACTACCGACTACCTTGACAACGCATTAATGATATAATGTTGTAGGGTTATGGATAACACAGTTAGACATAGCCCTTAATTATCCTACATCACTCCCAAATACTTCTCTAACACTTGCACAGGGCTTTGGAATTTCATCGATATAATTGGATAATGCTTTGATTTTTCTTGATACTTGCGAAGCTGCTCTCTTCCATCTTCCAAATTGTACATTCTCATTTTGCGGTAAAATCTCTGCTCATCTTTGCGATGCTGACGTTCAACCTTACCGTTGTGGCGTGGCGTTGCAATCTGTATCCGATGATAGATTACATCCATTTCCTCAAGTGCTTCCTCGAAAAGCGTCTTGTGCTTTGATTTAACCACCAACAGTGCATTCGTAAATTCCGTGCCGTTATCGGTCTGTGCCTCCCTTATCGGAAACGGAAAATACTTAAACATTTCCTCCAGAAACAACTTTGAGCTATGAGTGCTGTGTTCGTCATACATCTGCCGAAACGGCAATCGGGTACATTCGTCAATTGCCGTGTACTGGTAGTATTTCCCACCATTTGCAGCGCACTTTGACGGAACATACTTTACGTCAATTTGTATCTTTTGCCCTGGATATTCCGCCCGCTTATATTCTTGCGGTTTCTTTTTTTGTTTATGTGGTTTTCTATCTCCTTCAAGTTTGCGAATAGTTCTTAAAAATGTTTGATAGCAACGCTTATACCCTTTTTTACCAGAGTTGTACCACATCACTAATTTATCTTCTCCTTTGTCACGCACCCAGCTGTTTTTGACAAGCTTTATTTCGTCTGCTGTCTGTGATTTGGGACTGTTGCGCGGCTTGCGACTCCGATCTTTTAGGCTTTCGACTGTGCCGTCGTAACGATTCACCCACTTATATACGGCTTTTCGACTTGTCTTGTAGCGAATTGCCGCTTTTGTTGCTCCATGATTCATAGAATATTTCACCATTCGTTGACGATGATGGGCATCTTGTGTTAAAATATCCATGCGATAGCTTCCTCCGATACAATGTTTTTGTAGATATTAACATTATATCATTTCGGGAGAAGTCTATCGCTTTTATTTGTTACCCATAGGTGACCGTCCATAGGGATACAAAGTAAAAACAAATATGTTTTTGCCTTGCATCCTTATTTTTTATGGTTTTGTATAAATTAAAGTAAAGGATGATTTATACTATGCAAAACAATAATATTGATTTTGAAGATTTTATTAATTTCTCTATGGAAAAAGCTTCGTGCCTATTCAGACAATCGGAAGAATATCGCCTGTTACGAGAGAATGTCGAACGCATGGAACAAGATTTAAAGGTGAATTTCAATGCTGATGATTATTCATATATTGAAAATTGTTTTGAAGTCATGATACAGCTTGAAAGCACCGAATCGTTGTTTCTTTATAAACAGGCTTATAAAGATTGTGTAGAACTTCTAAAACGTCTGGAGGTATTGAAATGAGAAAACCTATTGAATTGAACTACATTAAAAAGAGTGGAATGTTATATCCTGATTTGCAAATATCTAACAACGTGGCTGATGACAAACAACCTATTGGCAAATATGGTATGATGTGGCTTAGATTTATGAAAGAGTGGCATTATGACAGGTATATCGAATTAAGAATGGATGGCAAGCTACTTTTCCTTGCTCATAATGTCAATAACGAAGCATACGAACTGATAAAATCTCAAGTAAAAAGAACTGATTATGGAATGGAAAGAGTGATAATTGAAAACATTGTAATAAGAGAATTTGTTTTGAAAGTTAGATAAGTGCTTATAGAGTATTTGTGTTTTTTGCAAATACTCTATTTTTTTATAAAAATTCAGTGTAAATCTTGACTTTTTATCTTTTTTATGATAGTATGATAGTATACATACTATCATACTATCATTGGAGGTGAGGCTTTAA
>CAYXPB010000295.1:0-6551 GCA_964466645.1 uncultured Acetivibrio sp.
CCCTCAATAACTCTATCGCATACCAGACAATAAGTTCTATGGTATTTTCCCAACTTAGGATCAAGGCCGTAGTTTGACTCTATTCCCCTACCGTCAACCCCTGTAAGTGCTTTGATTACCTCATTATAGTTTGAGTCCTCCATTCTAAAAATATTGTACTCACGTCCCATCTTTATTAGAGAATGAGCATCGGAATTACTTATAAATGCCTTCCCATCAAGCTCACTAAGCTGACTTGCCATCATGGAATCAGAACTCAGCCCCAATTCTATGGCAGGAATTTTGTCAAAAGAATCTCGTCTAAAAACTTCAAGCAGGCTGTCACAACAATTCCCATAGAAACTCTTATGAGGAGTAAAGACGTGAGCTGGTATAAAAATTCCTCCATGCCCATCTACAATGTCAAATAACCCCTGACCTGTAAGTCTGCTCATAGAAGAACATAGTTGTATGTTTTTAATATGTTTGCACATATCCTGAGAAAAGTTTTTTATTTGCCTCAGTGTTGAAAAAAAGCACAGTGAGTGTGCACTACATCCCTTTTTTTCATGGGTTTCTATCTCCACTCCAAGTAATAGTGTCTGCCCCTTTCTATATTCCATTCCACCCTCTTTCTTTTCACACAGTTCACCCTTATCAATAAGGTTGTCTATATCCTCAAGCACATACGGCGATATTGCATCAACCACCCCAATTACATCAATACCTTTTCTATAATAAGAGTCGTAGGCTATATTTTCAAAGGTTAGATTTTTTGAAGTTGCCCTTTTAATTTCATTTCCATTAGAAGACCTTCCTATGTGGACATGGAGATCAACAAAATAGTTTTTCATTTATAATTAATCAACTCCTAAATGTGCAATTGACCAGTTATTTTGGAATAACCTAATTTAAAATTATTCTAATATAGTTTTCTCTAGAATTCCATCAAATATTTCAACAATTCAAAAAAGCCACAAAAATCAAAAAATATAATCATTGACAAAATACCTGTTTTATAATAATATATTATTATAGGTAAGCTTCTACGATACTTACGTTAGTGAAAAGTGTAAAAGAGTTACAATAGAAAGTGTAAGTACCCATGATATTAACGAACTACCGATTATTAACACTATTCTTGTAATTTACCTTTTGTAGCACTTATTCTGAATGTATCTCCGCGATTTATTACTATTTTTAAGACTTGTTCAACACATCATATTGTTTTATTAAACCTTTTATTTGATTTTTGTTATTTTATAGGCACTCTTATTTATTCTCGCCAAAAACATGAACATCATGCTTCATAATTCTAATTTCTCCAAATATAATTAAATCTTAGGTGTTTCCAAAAAATAAATGGTCAATTAGTGTTTCAAAAAAGTTGATTTTATTTGGTTGGAACTCTATATATTGACTAATGAATTTTTTTGAAACACCTTAACATAATAGGAATGACAAAAAAAGAAACTATTAAGGGAAAAAAGGGAAGGAGAATGCAATATGAAACAAAAAACAAAGGTGATTTTCACAAAACTATTAACTTTCGCTATCCTTTTGACCATGCTTTCAGTGTCTGTACAAGCAGCAACAACTCTTTATTCAAATCAAACTGGTACACAGGATGGTTACGACTATGAACTATGGAGAGATTCCGGCAACACAAGTATGACTCTCAATAATGGTGGTAACTTCAGTTGTCAGTGGAGTGGGATCGGAAATGTTTTATTCCGTAAAGGTAAAAAATTCGATTCTACAAAGACCTACCAACAAATTGGAAACATATCAATTAACTACGGTACTACCTTTAATCCTGGTGGAAATTCCTATCTGTGTGTATATGGTTGGACAAAATCACCACTTGTAGAGTATTACATCGTAGATAACTGGGGCACCTATCGCCCTACCGGTACTTATAAGGGCAGTATTAACGTTGACGGTGGTACATATGATATATATCTGACCACTCGTTATAACCAACCTTCCATTGAAGGCACTTCAACTTTTAATCAGTATTGGAGTGTTCGTCAGTCAAAACGCTCGAGCGGAACCATATCTGTCAGTGAACACTTTAAAAAATGGGAAAGCTTAGGCATGAGAATGGGAAATTTATATGAAGTTGCATTTACTGTTGAAGGATATCAGAGCAACGGAAGTGCTAATGTGTATTCAAACACACTTACTATAGGCGGAAACAGTAGCAGTACCAATACTGGTAGCACTGATAATACTAGCAGCACTGTTGGTAAAACTTCAATTATGCAATGCGAGAGTATGACTAAAAGTGGTACATATACAGGTAATATCGGCTCACCATTCTCCGGAGTAGCTTTGTATGCCAATAATGACTCTGTTAAGTATACGCAATATTTTGAATCTGGCACTAATAGTTTTTCACTTCGTGGTTGTTCAAATAACTCCAACATGGCCAGAGTAGATTTAAAAATAGGTGGACAGTATAAGGGCACTTTCTACTACGGCGGAAGCTATCCTGCAGTTTATAACATAAATAATGTAAGCCATGGGACCGGAAATCAGACTGTAGAACTCATTGTGACAGCTGATAACGGAAGTTGGGATGCTTTCTTAGATTATTTACAGATCAATTAAAAAGCTTGCAGGTGTTAAAATGGTACTGTTTGAGTCTTCGATTATAATATTAATATTTCTTTAGGCAAAATCCCGGTGTAGTCTTGCTCACCGGGATTTTTGTATATATTACCTTAAATTTAACCTTATCCCACAATCTCCTTATCCTTCTTAACAGCCGACGACCACTTTCCGCATCTATCACCCCAACGGGCAAGTACTTCGCTATTCGAAGTAATTTCAATAACTTCACACAAGTTAGAACAATCATTACATTCTATACTTCTTGCTTTATATTCATTTTCTGCAGCTCCAAAACCATAAAAGCTCGAGCCTTTAGAACCCTTTTCCATCTTCTCCTTTGCAATGAGGGCTGCACCATATGCACCCATCACATCATGGTATTTCGGAATTATAATCTTTTTGCCTATGGCCTTTTCAAACGCTGCAACAATTCCGACATTTGCTGCCACACCACCCTGGAATACAATTGTATCTTCGAGGTCTTTTCCCTTTGCAAGATTGTTTAAATAATTTCTGACTAGAGCTTCACACAGACCGTTTATTATATCCTGTGTGCTGTGTCCTGTCTGCTGTTTATGAATCATGTCCGACTCTGCAAATACAGCACATCTTCCGGCTATTCTTACGGGTGAGTTTGACTTTAATGCATAAGTACCGAAATCTTCAATCGCAATTTCAAGTCTTGCTGCCTGCCTGTCCAAAAACGAACCAGTACCAGCGGCACAAACGGTATTCATTGCGAAATCATATACTACTCCGTTTTTAAGTATTATGATTTTTGAATCCTGCCCTCCGATTTCAAGAATTGTCTTTACTCCAGGTACAAGCATCTGGGCTGCAACGGCATGAGTGGTGATCTCATTTTTTACTATATCGGCTCCAATAATTACGCTAGCCAGCTGTCTTCCGCTTCCCGTAGTACCTACTCCTCTTATTACCGTGTTTTGTCCAAATTTATCAGAAAGCATTTTCATTCCTGATCGCAAAGCATTTATGGGTTGTCCACTTGTTCTCAGATAAAGCTTTTCAATTACTTCATTTTCCCCATTTATAATTACTAGATTTGTGCTGACTGAACCCACATCAACTCCTAGATAAAGCAACATTTTTCCCAACTTCTAATCTCTCCCTTCTCTTATTTAGTAAATCTACAAATGCCTCTATTCTCGTCATATAGCCCGCTTCACCCGTCATTTCATCAATTATCAAAGTAAGGATTGGTATATCATAATCTCTTTCAATAGAAGGCAATATACTTTGGGCAACAATTTCGGGCATACAAGTGAGTGGATATATCTGTACAACACCGTCAAAGCCTTTTTTCGCATATAATACGGTATTTCCTATGGTCTCTTGAGCATGACCACCTATCATCCTGCCTAGATACGGCTCAGCAGCTTCGCTATATTGAAGATCTTTCTTAGCGGGCAGTACATTTTTAAGCATATGTTCAATTATCCACCCACTTACGGTTACAGCTCTATCCACCTCAATACCCATATTTCCAAGTATAGATTCTATATGAAAGTTTGCAAACGGATCTATAGTTGTGTAAATTTCGCCAACAATACCAACTTTCAAAGGAACAAAATACTTATCTATATCAATGTCCACCAGCTGCTTTTTTGTTTCATTCAAAAGCTTCAAAATCTCTCGAGATCCGTTTGCTTTCCTGACTTTATTAAGCATAGTCTTGTAAACCTTGTCTGTCGAACCTTTTATCAACTCCCTAGGTCTTATTTTATAGGTCAGCCTCTCAATTTCATCAACTCTTTTCGAAACAATCGTAGTATTTTTTATAACCTTAAGAATCTTGTAAACATTAAATCCACCTGCCAGTTTCTTAATTCTTTCCAGAAACTCTTTTATATTCCCATTCGGCCCATCGAGTGTAATAAAATCCATGTTGTAATTAGCATCGGCAAGTATCTCTTTACTCATCTCACAATAATATCCGAATCTACAAGGTCCTCGTCCACCAGTTATAAGAATAGTGTCTGCACCTAATCCATGTGCTTCTATATAGTTGCCTATATTAATTTTCAAAGGAAGGCACGCCATTTCCGGCGCGTACTTAGTGCCAATTTCTAGGGTCTTCTTATTATTGTAAGGTGGTATTATGCATTCTACTCCAATATCATCGAGTAAAGCTTTCGCCGAAATAAAAGTATTACCCATGTGCGGAAAAGTTATTTTCACCTTTTTTCCTCCATCTGATCATGTCAATAAATGCTTCAATTCTTGTATCCATGCCTGCTTCTCCGGAATGTTCATCAATAATTAGAACTATAAATGGCAGTTCCCTTTTTCTTCTAACCCTTCTTTCAATCAGGTCGCTTACAAATGAATCTATGCCGCAGCCAAAACTCATTAAATAAATAATTCCATCTATATCTTTTCTCTCTAAAAAATGCATTGTACTGCCAATCGCTCTAGTTCCGTAATTCCAAAACATTTTTTTTGATAAAGTTTTTGCCTTTTCCTTTACAACTTTGCTGTTTACCATATCAATGGTTAATATGTTTACACCATTATTTTTTAGTTTGTTTACCATATCCATATTTACATAGCTGTCATACACATTATAGCTGTGTCCTATTACTGCAATATTGAGCCTTGCCTCATCGGTTTTCTTTATTAACCGTAGCTTTTTACTTAATATATCCTCGGGAAGTACACCTTTCTTAACTTCCATTCTATATTCTACGAAGCTTTCAATAGCTTTCCGATATGCTTTCCGTATTTTCCTTCTCTCATTGGTAAAATAACCTCCCACTTCAAAGGCTGAAACGATGGGATTACTCCCATTTTTCCACAAATCAACATCCACATCGATAATTTCAGGCAGGCCGGCAATGTTATTTCTGATCATGTCAGGAAGGCCCCCGAATTTTGGACAAATATATTCTCCTTTTGAAACACTTGTAAACCTAGGAATTAGTAAAAAGTCTACTTTATCTCTGAGTTCGATAACATGCCCATAAAATACCTTTATGGGAAGGCAGGCTTCATCAACACAGGTCTTTGAACCATCGTTAATTATCTTTTTTGTAGTATTTCCTGAAACCACAATCTCTGCTCCTAATTCCTCGAAAAAGGTATTCCACAGAGGGAAATAGTTGTAATAGAATAGAGCTCTGGGTATTCCAATTTTTTTTGACATATAAAACACCTCAAAAGGTATTATTGACTTATATGCAAATGATTATACCCACCATTGTCAATCAAAAACTATATAATTCTTATCTTACATTAGTTGTTGGGTTGTTTTTTAATGTGTTAATTGATTAGGGCATTTCAAAAGATAACTTATACAGTATTTAGGTCAAAAAGCCCATCACGGATGCTTATAAGCTTACAAACAGAGGAACATTATTTGCAATGCAAAGAATTTAAATCAGATTTTCTGAAATGGCAATTGATTGGTTGTTTTTTTGGAATCAGCTTATTCAAGAAAATTAGCTTTTTTAGTGGCATAAAAGGAATTGAGTGACAACCTTCGCATAGAATCTGTAAGCCTCAGCTTGATAATTTTCGCACGCGTCTATGGGATACCCTGTCCCGAGACGCTAAAAATGCCATCCGTGGGTACGCCTTGTTGGGCTATAACCCCCGTGTAACAAGCGGGAATAAAGCCTTCGGGCAATTTATTGAAATTGTACCAAACTGTTTCGTCAAATTCAAGGGGTGAAATTCCCCTTGCTGCCTAGAGTTAATATCGTTAATACCACCTGATAAGTGGGAGATGTGGCAAGTGCTAATCCTCTACTATGCGTCTTAAACCTGCCAGTTTAAGGGGTATAAAGTGTAGTGAAGTCGTAACCTGAAAAGCCTAAACCGCAAGGCATGGCATAATAATGGTGCGGCTGGTCGTTTCGCTACACTGCTCGCCATGCAACCTGGGTATCCGAGAGGCATGGTTAATTAAAACTGAACATGTGTCGTAAAGCTTCGTC
>CAYXPB010000296.1:0-6544 GCA_964466645.1 uncultured Acetivibrio sp.
TTCGCAGGCACAATAGAACGGATGAATTACTGCCTTAACTTTGTGTTCTTTTGTTAGAGCAGATAGTATAATATCACTTGAAAGCCATCCATTCGTTGATACTTTTTCATCCCATTCCTTATTAGGAAGAGAAATTTCCTTTCCTTCAAATTTCCTTTTCATAGGTAAAATACTCCTTGTGGTGCTGCTTTGTGTATCTGCTTGTTATTGATTTAGATTTTATATTTTCATCTAAAATCCAGCTACTCATAATCTTTTTTGTGTTTTTAGGTGCTACTTTTATTGCTGCATCAAAAAGTGACAAAACTACACCAAATTGTCGGCATTTAGGTAACACCGCTATTTCCACAACCTTTGATATTTTAGGTCTATTGGATAGCAGCTTATATTTAATAAAAGTCATAATCGAGGCACTTTTTCCAACAGGAACAAGTTCGTTATAATCGGGATACCAAAGAATAAAGCCAATATCCTCTCCATTTTGTTTCGCAAATATAAGATTGTGATTTTCTAGTAAAGGACGCATATCGTTGAACAAATCCGCATCTTCATCATAATCTCTGAAATAATAATACTTATGCCCCTCAAAAATTTTGTTATTAAGGTCGGTGTATCTTTTCATTGTTTTTAAAAAGCCGTTACCAAAATCAGCATATTCTATAGATGTCTTTTCAATCTGTTTTTCAAACTTCTTTATATCTTCATCAATTCTCTCTTTAACCAGATTTGCAGAATCAAAAAAGCTTACGAATTTGACCTTTGAGAAATTTTCAAAATATTTATGATAATATGCCGGCGAATAGCTTTCACCAAAAGTAGGAACCTCTGTATTCCCACCAAAGCCAACACTGTAGTTCACATGTCCGTCTAGGGCCACCACTATTTTACTGCAAGCATTTTTCTTGCCATATCCTTCTGCATAATTCATTAACACCGAAACAGCTCTTTCGGACTCAGGAAGGGCCTCAAAAAAGGATACGCAAAGGTCTTTAAGTGCTTTATTATTTATTATCAGCACACAGGCACAAAGAATTTTACCCTTTTCCTTGACCGAAACAATCTCCTGCAACGAAGCTTTAAAAAACGGTCTGTTCTTTTTACAGACAATGTTAATAACACCTTTCTTATTATCCTTAAAATTCTTATCATCTTTATATACTTTTTTCATAAAAGCAAGATATTCTCTTAATTCGATCTTTGAAAGCTGCAATTTTTACCACCCTTAAATTATATTTGGTGTAATTCCTTTGGAGATCTGATATTTGTAATATAAGTTTACGTAAAAGTAAAACAGATTTTTTAATGGATGCCTAAGAGAATCTTTCCTCAAAATTGTACGTTTAATGATACTTTTAAGAGAAAAAACCTCTTTATATAATTTCCAATATTCCTCCGTCAGTGTTTCTGCCGACATGTTCCTTGGCTTATGCACCGCAAAAGCCCCGTTAAACTTATAAACATCCTCACTTATAAGCCTTCCGGCCTCTTTCATTTCATCATAAAAAACTGTCCCAGGAATTGGAGTCAGAATATAAAAGCGTGGAACAGTTATTTTGTTTTCCGTTATAAAATCTGCAGTATTCCTGATACTTTCAACGGTATCACCATCTGCACCGACAACCATTTCCGTTGAAACATCGATACCCACAGCTTGAATTTTTCTCATCTGCTCTTTGTATCTTGATACTTTAGCCCAAGACTTATGCATAGTATTTAAGCTTTCCTGGGAAATGCTTTCAATACCGAAAGATAAGGAAATACACCCACTTTTAGCAACAGCCTTTAATACTTCCTCATCATCCGCAATTGAAATTTCACATTGGGATAGCCAGGTCATATTGAGTTTTTCAATCTCAGCACAAAGTTTTAAAATATACTCCCTATCAGAAAGTATGTTGTCATCTAAGAGAAGAAATTTCTTATATCCCAATTTTTTAATATATTTAATATCCCTGATCACTTCAGATATTTCACGGCGCATGTAGTGATTTTTATACAAGCAATAAACAGAGCAAAAAGAGCACGAATTAGGACATCCTCTTCCTGCCTGGACAGGCAAAAAATTCCCAATCCTTTTACCTTTAAAAACCTCATATCTCGGAAGAGGATAACTCAAATCCTTAAGCGGAATATCATAAAACTCCTGCAAGTCGCCCTTTTCATAATCTGCAATAAGTTTAGGAAAGGCTATTTCGCCATCTCCAATAATAACACTGTCACAGTACTTTTTGGCTTCTTTGGGCATAAGGCTCGCCATATACCCACCCATTACAACCGTTTTCCCACGTTTTTTAAATTCTTTTGCAATATCAAGACTCCTGATAATGGCATGCCCCATGCCTGATATTGCAATTATATCCGCATCCGATTCAAAATCAACCTCTTCAATCGTTTCAAGGCAGCATTCAAATTCCCAGTTTGGAACAAGCGAGGCTAATATTGCGGGAGCTAAGCCCACAAAATATAGACGTGACTTTTTTATCAGTTTTTTACCCTCAAAATACGGCGTTGATTGAATAAAGTATACCTTCCTAAAATCCCCTCATTTTTCTTCTTAAATAAGAAGTTAACATATTTTTATAAAATCCAAGGTTCATAAAATCATAAATTCCTGACTTTTTTGCCAAGTTGTAAAGTCGTAGAACCAGCCTATTATATTCCATGTAAAACTGCTGCTTCGTAAGTTTTTCAGGCTCTAAGACCAAATGCAAAAAGTCATAATCTTCAATGTCTTTTGAAGTTATTTTATCTTTATACTCTTCATATAACGGTGTACCCGGAATGGGCGTAAATATGGATACTGTCACATATAAAAGCTTTGTTTCTTTTACAAAATGATATAGCTTATTAAAGTATTCTTTATCGGCAGAAATTGGAGCTATCAAAAGTGCAATGCAATGTGCATTTGCGTTTTTAAGCACTTCAATACATTTTCTGTTTTCATCCAAACTGACTTGCTTATTCATAGCAGTTAATTCTTCATTACTAATCGCTTCAAGACCCACAAGAAAATATTTAAACCCAATACTGTTAAGCTCTTTGACTATATCTTCGTTATTTGCTATGAAATCTGCTCTAGAGTAGCAGATATATGTTTTCTTAATACTATTTTCTCTAACCAGTCGGACAAATTCCATAAGGCGGGATTTATCCACTAAAAAGTCATCGTCAACTATCTGAACATTTTCACTTTCAATTGTTTTGAGTTCCTCAATAACCAGATCTAAATCTCTGGCTCTGTATTTCCCTCCTGCAAGCAAGGTACAATAGCAAAAATTGCAATTATAGGGGCAGGAAAACGCTGTTTTAATTGTTGCCACCTCTTGTAAATGCAAGTAATGATATTTGCTTTTATTATTATTGAAAAAACTCCGGTCGGGGATTGGCAAAGTGTTTATGTCAATTGGTAAAAGCTCATTTTTAACATATTGACCATCTTTTTTATATATAAGTCCATTGATTTTTGACAATTCCGTGCCTGATAAAAGCTCACCAAAATCAAAGACGCTTTCACTTCTTAATAAGTAATTAATGCTGTCATCGTAAAAATGCTCATAGTTACGTTGAACATGAACCCCTCCGACAACCGTAATTATGCTGCTGTCATACTCTTTTGCAAGGCGACAGTAGTTGATCATTAGATTTTGCTGAGTGATATATCCCGTAACTGCAACAACATCTGGCTTTTCCCGTAAAATCGTATCTTTTACGCTAATATTTTCAATCAATCCATCATAAATATAACTTTCGATACCCCTATTTTTTAGCTCGGTGTAAAGATATTCGAGTTCTAACGGTTCGTTATCTAATATATTTATAAAGCTCAATTTATTAGGTGCCTGTGGACGAATTAGTAATACTTTCATGTTTCACCTTCCTCTAATAATCTTCTTAATATACTGACAACTGATTTGAGCTGCCCCAATTGACAGTTTCAAGGTTGTTTTTATTCCATATCGTTTAAACAAGGCACCATTGTTATCTTATAATAAAGCTTTAAAATCTCAAAATAATATCTTCCTGCACTGATTTTTTTGGGCTTTATAACAAGATGCGCCATATCCCACTTTTCGTGTTCGTTATATGGAATAATCAATTGATCTTTGTATTTATCAAAATATGGCGTGCCCGGCATTGGCGTAAACGGCTGCAGATTTACAAAGACAAGTCCTAAACGCTTTATATAATTATAAAGATTTTTGAAATCATTTTTGTCCCAGTCAACACCTAGAATCACAGTTGCATAACATTCTATTCCATACTTTTTTAGTATCCTGACTGCTTTCTCATTGTCTTCAAGTTTGGATTTCTTATTAAATCCGTCAAGCTCATTTTGAGTCGACGCCTCTATTCCTACAATAACTGAATTGAGTCCAACTTTTGATAACGTCTCTATAATATCCTCATTTGCTGCTATAAAGTCTGCTCTGCCATATACCAGAAAGTTCTTTTCAATTTTGTTCTCTTTAATTTTATCAGAAAACTCCAAAAGCCTTTCACGATTAAATAAAAAATCATCGTCGACAATGTAAACTTCTTTTTGAGGAATTTGTAAAAGCTCTGCTATTACATCGTCGATATCTCTCGCTTTGTAACGAGAAATTTCCTTGCAAAAACAGAAGTTGCAATTATAAGGGCAACCGAAAGAGGTTTTGATCAGTGCACATTTATGAGCAAATAAATAATAATATTTATCGGTATATCTTTCAGGCAAATTCCTATCCGCGTAGCGTACAATTGTGTCTTCACAATTTGCAGCTCTATAAAACTCCTCTGCGCTTCTTGCTACGAAATCTATATGTTCACATTTAAAATCATCAGGGCAAACGGTGGCATGGACACCTCCGACAGCCACTTTTATATTCTTGTCTATTTTTTTTATAATCTCTGCGTATTCTTTTATAATGCCGATGTGACTAATGTAACCTGTTATGCCGACAAGCTCTGGTGTAAATCTACGGACAAAATACTCTATCGGCTTCCTTTCCAATATCATATCCACAATTTCAACTTCATGCTTATTAGCCTTAAGTACTGCCGAAAGCTGCATAAGCTCAAGTGGTTCACATATCATTACACTTTGAAGTCCTATGGTTTCTTTATGCGGACGGGGACGAACTAATAGTATATTCATAATTTTCTCCTCAGAACAAAGCCATAGATTGATGGCATAAACCATCTTTCCTTAATCAAAAAGCTCCCCTCCACAACAAAATATTCTTTTGCCAAGTCTATAAATTGTTTTTTGGAAATATAACTTGCATTTTCTGCGGTCATTTCAACAATAGACATGACTATTTTATCATAAATACCGTTTATACTTCCTTGAATAAATATTGTCATGCCATTTTCATCTAGCAGGGAAGCAATTTTTTTCAAAACAAGCTCTTTTTCCTGATAATAAGGAAAGGAATGACAACAAGTAACAACATCAAATTTAATATTTGTATCATATTCCTCAGCATAAACGCAATCGAACTGAGCATCAATGTTTTTCGAGCGTGCACGCTGTATCATTTGCTCCGATTTATCAATGCCAAATAATTTACATTCTGAAAACTCACTTCTTACTTCACTTAACAATTGACCGGTAGCACATCCAACATCCAACATTGTGAAATCACTTTTGCAGCATTTTAATATAGAAATTACCTTTTTTCTTGTTGGAGCTAGTGAATATTTTTGAACCCATAAGAAATCATATTTTTTTGAAAGTTTATCCCAGATTGAAACTTTTTTTGATATCAAGATTAGCCCTCCATGTAAGCTAAAGTAGCAACTAAAAAAATTCCCTACTCATAAATAATGAAAGAATCCGATTTAATTATATTTCACAACACATTCTAAATTCTATTGTACTGAATTCTTGAGGCTATTCCACAGTATACTGTTCGTTTAAATTTTACCACAACTTCACTAAAACTGCTATGGAACTAATTCTTAATTTGAAATAAATCAAATTAATTTTTTTCTTGTTATCCCGATATAGAATGTGGTATAGATAATAATACAATAATGCAGTGGAAGCATTTCAGGAGGTTTTTTAGATGAACAAGAAGGTAAAAGGAGCACTTATTATTATAAGTTCATTAGTTGTAGTTTTTGTGGCAACTGCTTTTTTTGTATCTAATGGCAAAGCTACAAAAGAAAAACAAGTATATACAGTGAAGCAGAATAATGTTAATAGCTCTATAATAACCTCGGGTAGTGTAATATCACCAAAAAGTGTATTGATAAAGTCCGAATTGGTCGGTCGTATAGTCTCTTCAGAATTAGAAGAGGGAGATATGGTAGAAAAAGACATAATTATTGCTCACTTTGATGATAGTGAATTATCGAGCAGTTTAAAACAAGCAGAAATTTCTCTTTTAAATGCCAAAAACCAACTGGAAACAATAAAGAGTAAAGACATTAAAGATGCTAAAGAACAGCTTAATCAGGCAGAATATGAATACGCTAACTCTTCTATTGAGTATGAACGTGCCAAAAAATTATTTGACAGTGGAATTCCAATAGACGATTCAAATGAGAATTTATTCAGGGC
>CAYXPB010000297.1:0-6529 GCA_964466645.1 uncultured Acetivibrio sp.
TCCAACTCATACTGGGGAATAAAATCTGGAGTTGTGCAAAGGTTCCTGCAGGTCAGACATGGATTTAGCTGCGTATGGCATTCCTGCTTTTTAGGCTTCATGCAATACCCTAAAGGCATTCTGACTGCATCCAGATTGTGACGGATATACTCCCATTCGATTATGTCCTCATTTTCAATATCAGAAATATCAACCTTTATTGGTTTTCCAGATTCGTTTATTCTAAACAATCCTTGTTTAGTTGCTTCTTCCCATGATTTACGCATGGTTTCATCAAGAATGCGTGCATAATGTAAAGACATTTCAGGACTGCTGTGAGCTAACCAGCGCTGGACATGAAGAAGATTCATACCATTATTAATTAGTTCAACAGCCTTAGTGTGACGAAAGGCATGATTTTTAAAGTAAAATACATTTCCCTGATCATCAACAATATTTCTTTCTTTTGCAAGGCGATTCAAATATTTGCTTGAAGCTCTCGCTTCTGGCGGCCAACCTTGTCTTTTCCCTTCAGCCCGGACAAATAGAAATTTTTTAGGATTATTGTTGTAAATGTCTCTCTTTATTGTTTCTTCAATTACTGCTTTTACAACAGATGCAACTTCATCGGATATCGGAACACGATGGTTTAGGACCTTAGTTTTTTGTATGTCTCCGCATAAATACCATCCCTGCGATGTTTTGTCAAGGCAATTATCATAGCGAAGGTTTAATATATCAGATATCCTCCAACCAGTAGCACGTAATAACACTACAATCGGGATATACTCCTTAGGTCTAAGTATTCAAGGTTTAGATCCAATTGTTGGAGAACATTTTCTGGTATGTACTTTATATCATCCTCTGATCTTCTTGGGAGTTTCGGTATATCTTCCTTAAAAAACAAAGATACTATGGGTTTTGATGGAGCCTGCTCATATTCAGCTTTTTGAATAAATTCTAAAAATACTTTCAAAGAAAGAAGAAACTCAAATTCAAGTTTTTTTGAGTTATTTACATTTGTACTCAAATATATAAAGTAATCCTCCATATCCTTGCGGGATAAAAGATTTAAGTCATTCCACTTTTGATACCTTTGTTTAAAAATAACAAAAAGCTTCTTATTGACTTAATATCCCTATAACACTGTCCATAAGAACACCGTAATAGTCTTATTTTTATATATCGCTTAACTAACTCACGATACTGCAAAGGGATTTCTTCAAAATGTAGTAAATAATGACTTCTACTATATGAAAAATTCGTATTTGCAATATTTCTAACATCCCAAATATCTTTATCAAACTCGTCCCGTGTATCATACAGCTTTTTATAAAAAGGTATTATTTGACTAATTAAATGCTCATAAAATTTACTGAATTTTATTCCATGGCTAATTAAAAATGTACTCAAATGGATAGATGTTTTTTTTAAGTCAAGTTCTGAAAAGCTATTTAAATTAGGATAGCAGGAACTTAAAAATGATGCTAATTTACTAAAAGTTTGTGCATACTTTAATATAGTATCAAGCTTTAAATGCCTATTTTCAATTCGGTACTTCAAGAAATATTTTAACTCAACCTTCAAACTTGGCATGAAATAGTCAAATCTTATCCTTTTGTACTTTATATCAACCCTGCTTGATGATTTTCTATATTCAGAAAAGATATCATGCTTAAGACCCCAAATATCATTTTGCCAATATCCAGATATATAATTCTCCATTTCAAAAATTTTTTCATTTGTTGGTTTCGGTTGATAAGCTACATTCATCATATTTCATCACCCACTTTTGCTTTTTTTAACTTCATATTTTTCTCTGCTTGTTCCCAATCCTTACGTATATCATCATCGGAAGGATGGATATACATTTGCATTGTTGTCTGTACATGAGCATGACCAGCACGTTTCATTAAATGCTCATCCTTCCAGCCTGCTTTACGTAGTTCAGTGAGGGAAGTATGCCGGAGCATATGAGGTGTAACATCAAATCCTACTTTGTTTTTCAGTCTTTCAAAAAGGGATACGACATCCGGGTACTCCATAGGCTGATATTTGTTTGCACCAGAAAGCTTAATGAAAACATGGTTAGTATCTACATCATCAGAGTGGCATTTAGCTATATAGTCCATATAGTCATCCATTAATTCAGTGGAAACATCAATGCTCCTGGGACTACACACTGTTTTAATTTCTGCATGATTAGATAATTCTCCACGATCCATGATGTGAATCTTCCGGGCATCAATTTCAAAATCCTCTAACCAGAGAGTTAAGGCCTCTCCAATACGCATTGAGCTTTCCCATAATAATTGAATGAGGAACTTGTCCCTGATATTGCAGCAAGCATCCATTATTATACCTATCTTTTCTTTGGATATGGTTTTAGGTTTCTGCTTCGGAACCTTGAGTTTAAGGATTTTTGCGTCATAGCTTTTGTTTCGATTGATGTGGTATAGAAAGTCCTTGAAACCTCTACGTGAGCCAGGTATTTGCTTTTTTAACTTCATAGAAAGCTGAAGGCTGTAATCTTCGTGTCTCATCAGGTAATCATATAGACTTATTACAGCAGAAATTATTGTATTAATGCTCCTTGCAGTCCGGGTTGAAGTAACCGGAGTGATAGGGGAAACCTTCTTATTTCCATATGGATTCTGAAGCCACCGCATAAATGCAGCCATTTCATCAAGTCCGATATCTCGATAGTCAAGCTGCTCTTGCTCCAAATACTCGAAAAACAATTTTAGGTGATAGCAATAGACTCTAAGAGTATTTCTTGCTGCTCCGGTATTGTCTTTATATTTTAAATATTTCAAGACAGGTTCAACCGGATCACCGGCATCATTAAGTAATATATACCTTGTTTTATTATTGGGTGTAACAACCGTTTCAACTCTCATAAAGTAATCCAATCTATTTCTATAAATTTACCTTGTACAAGATAAATCCAATATACTATAAAGACCTTAATGAAACAATTAAGTTATTGTATAAATATTGATAAAAAAGTGCATAAAAACAACTCATAGAATACTATAAATACTATGAGTTTTGATAGTTAAGTTAATGACAGGGATGCTCCCACTACCCCTTTTTGATCAATCACATTTGTAAACATAGGTGTTTTGTTAAATAGCTCTGTGTACTTTTTATCGACTTTTCTATTTTTTTAAAAAAAGAAGTGTTGCTTCCAAATTTTAAATTAGTTGCAACACTCCATTCATTATCCTTATCCTTGTAAATTTATTAAAACAAATCTAATAATTAGGACTAATAGTTAAGATTAATTTTTCTATATAAATGTCCTCCAGAACCAGAAGTCGTATTTGGTGCAGGTGAATACTGATCTCCAAGTCTTACATTTGAACCATAAGAGCTGCTACTTGTTCTCCATGTAATTAAAGGTGTAATAATCTTAAGACTTCCAGCATATTGTACTACACTATAACCAGTAACAAAGGTTGAATGCCCATAATTTGGGTAAGCGTATCCACCAGAATAATTATATTTTATTTGAATAATATTACCTGGATTAATGACTGCAGGAATGACATCATTTTGTACATAATAGTATTGAGTATTAGTGTCAGAAACATAAGATGATGCCTTTGGACCAGTACCAGTATTACCACTCCAAGAAAGCCAACCAAATAAAGGTATTACACCAGCCCATGATGATGATCTGTTACTAACACTTCTAAAATACCAACCATTCTCTTGTAAATTTCCTCCAACTACTTGATTAAAACCTCCTGCTAATAAACAATGAGAAATAAATTCTGTACAACCAGGACTAAGACCGGCGAATGTAACAGACTGTCCGCCAGAGGCAGGATTTGCTTTATTGTAATTTGTTGTTGCATAAGTAATTGCATTCTGTCGCCTTGTTGATAAACTATTTATAGTCAATCCATAATTGCTGATTAATTTTTGATTTGCTGAACTGGTATTTTCTTGCCAATTTTCAGCTAAGTTAATTACATTTTTCTTTTGATTAGCAATAGCTTTTTTATGATTTTCAAGGCATTTATTTTTACTGCTGATTATTTCATCTTTATTCTGGTTTGAAATCCAATTTTTTGAGTTAGTTAAATCAAGTCCATATGATCTTACTTGAGAATCAAAGCTTTCAAATGAACCGTTATAGAAATCAATAATTTTAGGATTAGATGGATTTTCTATAACAACTTGAATAACTTCTCCTATTTCTGATATAGAACTACTATCTGAATATTGATATGTAATTTTAGCAGCTATTTCACACCATAAGAAGTTGGAATCTATAGCCTTCCAATTTATAAGTTCATAATCTCCCTTAATATAATTTTTCGTGTATCCAAATTCATTCATATTATAAGTTTCATATTCTAATTTGGACTTTAGAAAATCATTAATCTCGTTTGTAGAGGATGAAAGAATTTTTTCAGGATTTTCATTTTTCATGGAATTTAAATAATAAGTTTCAACACTTTTTTTTGCATAATTAAAATAAGGAGTAAGATCTTTTTCTTTTAAACTTAAAAAGCTACTGTTATCTTGTTTGTTTTCTTTTAGAGATTTTGTTATAGCTGTAGTTGATGTGTTTGCTATAGCTGTTAGAGTAGAAAATTGAAGAAAGGTTGCACAGCAAACTACACTCGTTATAAATATCATTGCTTTTTTTTTATTAATTTTCATTAGTAATTCCTCCTTTTTAAATAAAAAACAGAATTAATTTGTTTTACTAATAATTATTACTGAACTTGCACGAATGAAAAACTAGAAATACTTTTTGATAGTGATAAATTTACAAGGATAATAGAAATAAACTAATATAATTATAAACAGGAAAAAATAATAAATCAAGCATAATAATAAAATAAATGTAATTTTATATTTAAAATATATTTACAGTTAGCAATAATATATTTATAATTATTAATGAAATATCTAATAAAATTTAAGGAAGTGGAAGAAATGAATAAAAAAATATGGAAGTACATAACAATTACCGTAATTTTTGTTATTTTATTACCCTCTTGTAGTAACAAAATAAACACACTTGGAAATTCACCACAAATTACAAATGAAAATCTGCCACGAGTTACAGAGGACTATAATGTAAAGATAAATGGTAAAAAAACTTTAGATGAAGCTATGGATTATTATATGAAAGAGATAGATTCCTCAATTGGTCTTAGGGGAGATTTTTTTACTGGAAAGTATAAAATTATTGATACAGTAGAAACTTCTGAAAACGTAAATGTATACTCTTGTTTTGTTTCTAAATGGGTAGACAAAAGTGGTAATATTGTATCTGGTCACTCAGGGGTAGCTAGAGTTAGATTTAAGAAAGAAAATAATTTATACATATATGATGAAAATTATGAATTTTATGACCATTATGACCATTATAATTACCCTAACGTACCTCAGAAAGCAAAAGATATCCTTAGTAATGATGGTGAAACAATTTTTAATGGGTTGAATATAGAAATAGACAAAGAAGTGGAGAAATATGTAAATTTGCAATAATATTTTTATATGGCTATAAGTGTGTATTATTCTTATGCTTATAGCCGTTTAACAATATCTAGAATGAAGTATGTTAACTTTTTTTTGTTGTCTAAAGTTTTATTTAAAGGTCATGAATATTTTATCAAATAATTGAATAGATTAAAAGACATTACCTACTCATAACCTTAACTGAATGGTCTAGTTAAGACAAGAACAGAAAACGGCTATGAGCTTTTTATGTACCTTAACTTGGGGTAGTGAAAGGGTAGCTGTCATGTACTGCAAAGCAAATTACATTACATATATTTACATTACAACTATCCCTCTACTTGGGGTATGGCAATGATTCGTGAATTTTACAGCCATAAACCATAATATCTCATTTATTGAGTGTGTATTTCGGACGTATTCGGACCCCATTCCGTAATGTCTGGACAGCATTTCGCAATCACCGGTAATAGTTTTTTTAAAAAATTTTGAAATAAAAATAGCATAGTATAAACACAGCACTGTTCTAAACCGAAATATTGACCTTAACATTTTTCCTGTACCCTATATAATAAGAAGTTATTTTTAACCTAGTACAGAACCTCGCAAATCCATCCCAATAGTGTATTGACTTATTGACTTTCACTAGCTGGACTAAATGCAAAAGAACTGCTACACTTTAGTGTAACAGCTCTTTTTTAGAAAAATTAGTTGTCTACATCTGACCTATCTCTTAATTCTCTTAAGAGTTGACCAGGTGCGGAACTAGCCACCTTTGAAGGAATGGGCCTAATGGGATCATCCTTGACACTTATCTTGACTTAATTTTTGAAAAGCTTGATATAAAGCCATGTGAGTGTTGCTTATATATAAACTACGTGGTTGATTTTTGGAGGCCTGTTCAATTCTCCCAAATCCTCCCGAAACAAGAATATAATAGAAACTTGATTCTTATGGTAATAATGTCTTGTTGGGAGTTTTTACACGAATCTTGGCTCTTACAACCTTGGATGGATACGCTATGAATTAACTCTACCAAAAATACAGCCAATGATATGTGGAAAGT
>CAYXPB010000298.1:0-6524 GCA_964466645.1 uncultured Acetivibrio sp.
ACAAAGCGGAAAGACATATAAGAGGCGGGTTAGCAACAAAAGCAAAATATAAGGGAGTATAAAAAATGAAAGTCGGGAAACCGACTTTTGTTTTTTATTTGATACCATATAAAAAATACAAAAATGTTAAAATATTAAGTTGCAATATTAAAATAATATGATAATATATTTATGATACGTAGTTACTTTTCTATTGCAATGTTACAAAATATGTCATTGTGTATGCGCAATTTAATGGGTGATTTTATCAAGTGCTATTGACTCGTAATACAATTTAATATAAGAAGCTTTACAGAGCTAAAAGCTGCTTAAATTGAATTTTTTAGCATCGAAAGAACGGAAATTGGTTATGTTAAATAGAATTAGTACAGATAAGCGAAAGGGAGATGCACTTTGTTTGGTATTGGTCAGGATATAGGTATTGATCTCGGAACTGCTTCTGTTCTTGTTTATATTAAAGGGAGAGGTATAGTTCTAAGTGAACCTTCTGTTGTTGCTATAGATAAGAATTCTAACAAACTCCTTGCAGTAGGTGAAGAGGCAAGACGAATGCTTGGAAGAACACCCGGTAATATCGTTGCGATAAGACCTTTACGAGAAGGTGTTATTTCTGATTATGACATTACTGAGAGGATGCTAAAGCATTTTATTAATAAAGTATGCGGAAACAGAGTTCTCAAACTTGTTAGACCTAGGATTATTGTTTGTGTTCCAAGTGGGGTTACGGAAGTTGAGAAAAGAGCTGTTAAAGAAGCTGCTATGCAAGCGGGAGCTAGAAAAACTTATCTTATTGAGGAACCTATAGCAGCAGCAATAGGTGCAGGCATTGATATTGCAAAAGCCTGTGGAAGTATGGTAATAGATATCGGCGGTGGAACTTCCGATATTGCAGTAATTTCTCTTGGCGGAACGGTTGTCAGCAGTTCTATAAAAATAGCTGGGGATAAGTTTGATGAAGCAATTGTAAGGCATATGAGGAAAAAACACAATATAATGATAGGTGAGCGAACAGCTGAAGAACTAAAGATAAACGTTGGTACAGTTTTTCCAAGAGTTCAGGAAGTGACAATGGATATTAGGGGTAGAAACCTTATATCTGGCTTGCCTAAAACAATAACAGTAACTTCAACCGAGATTATGGAAGCGCTTGAAGAACCTATTTCAAGTATTGTTGAGACTGTACACTCTGTTCTAGAAAAAACGCCTCCTGAGCTTGCAGCAGATATAAGTGACAGGGGTATTGTTATGACGGGTGGAGGAAGCTTGATATACGGTTTGGACAAGCTTATTCAGGAAAAGACAGGTATTAATGTAGTGGTTGCAGATGATGCGGTTTCTTGTGTTGCCCTAGGTACAGGAAAAGCTCTTGAAGATATTGAAGCTATAGAGCAAAGTGAAGCATCTGAGTTAAGAACTAGTTACAGATAAAACATTATATAACGTTTATTAAAGGACCAAGTGATGAACTTGGTCTTTTTTTGTACCCACTACCTATTTTTTTGTTAAGTTAATGAACTAATAATACGATATATAATACGAGAAAACAATCAGATTTGGAATTTAGGAGAATAAATATGATTAGAGCACTATATACTTCCGGTTGGAGCATGCGTGCAAACAACAAACAAATGGATATAGTATCCAATAATCTGGCTAACGTCAACACAAATGGGTATAAGAAGGATACTGTTGTTTATGAGAGTTTCCCTGAGGTTATGGTGAGGAGAATTAACGACACCCAAAGTACTCTGAATCCATCGGGGAAGGTTGGAAATGTACAGCTAGGTAATGATATAGGTGAAGTGTTTACATACTTTACTGGAGGGCAGCTTAACAAGACAGACAGTTCACTAGATTTGGCAATTGGAAATTCCGATTCTGCTTTTTTCAGCATTGGGGTTCCTAATGAAAATGGAGAGATAACAGAATATTACACCCGAGATGGAAGTTTTGTATTGAACTCCGAAGATCAGCTTGTTACAAATGAAGGATATATGGTATTAGGTATAGATGGTCCTATAACATTGGAAGGTGAGAATTTTACTGTTTTAGATGACGGTTCAATAGTTCAAAATGAAGAAATTGTGGCAAGACTTGCCATGAAGGATTTTACAGATACTACTACACTTAGAAAGTTTGGAGAAAACTTAATACTGACTACGGACGAAACACAAGAACAAGAGTTTACAGGAGTCGTAAAACAGGGATACGTAGAGCAGTCAAATGTTAATACAATAAATGAAATGATAAATATGATTACAGTTTTGCGTGCTTATGAAGCAAATCAAAAAGTAGTACAAGCATTAGATGGAACCCTTGAAAAAGCAGTGAATGAGGTTGGTGTTGTGAGGTAATTGAGGATAAAATTAGTATTTTTAAGGCGTTAAATAATGGAGGGTAAAAATTATGATGAGAGCACTTTGGACCGCAGGTTCAGGTATGAAAGCACAGCAGTTTAGCGTAGATGTAATATCAAATAATTTATCTAATGTAAATACTACTGCTTATAAAAAGGAAAGAGCAGAGTTTAAAGATATGCTCTATGAAACGCTAAATAGGGCTTCAGTAATGAATGGAGAGGGAAGGCCTGTCAATCTGCAAGTAGGACATGGGGCTGCCATTGTGGCCACTGCAAAAAACTTTGGAATCGGCAATTTGGAAAAAACCGATAATCCACTGGATTTTGCTATTGATGGGGATGGATTCTTTGTAGTGGTAGGGCCTAAGGGTGATTTGGCATTTACACGGGACGGAAATTTTAAGCTAAGTGTTTCAGAAGATGGAAATAAGCTGACAACATCAGACGGTTACCCTGTATTAGATGATGCGGGAACAGAAATATATATTGATGTGGATCTTGATAAATTGATTGTGTCTGATTTCGGAGAACTTTCCTATACAGACGAAACAGGAGTTATAGTTCCCTTAGGGCAGACAATTGATATTGTAAAGTTTTCCAACAGGCAGGGACTTGAGAGCATAGGAAGTAACTTATATGCAAGTAATCCTGCGTCAGGAGAAGCAATTCCTGACAGTGAATTGGGAACTGTAAGTAATGTGAAACAGTACCATATTGAGTCTTCAAATGTTCAGGTGGTTGAAGAAATGGTTAAGCTAATAGTGGCTCAAAGAGCTTATGAAATAAACTCTAAAGCAGTACAGACATCAGACGATATGTTAGGGATTGCAAACAACCTTAAGAGGTAAATTTATATTGGAAATAGTTTAAGGATGTGAGTATAATATGGATATAGCTAAAATAAGCAATATGTATATTGACAATTCAATAAGTACTGCAAAAAATGCAGTAGGTGACACAAGTTTTGAGAAGAGTTTGATAGATGCTATGGATAAAAAAGACAATGAAGCGCTCAAAAAGGTTTGTACTGAATTTGAGGGTATCCTTCTGCAAATGATGTATAAACAGATGAAGTCAACCGTATCGAAAGCATCACTCATTCCTAAGGATAGTGGTTCAGAGTATTTTGAAAGCATGTTAGATGATCAGATGGTAGAGGAAGCCTCGAAAACAAATAGTTTAGGTTTAGGAGATCTACTTTACAAACAGCTTTCAAAGCAGATGAAATCGCAAAAATAATGGGAATTTAAGTAAAAGCGTGAAGGAGCAGAATAAATTGACTGATCCGAAAAAAAAATTTATTGCCATAATATTAGTTGTGTCCCTAATATCTATTATGATTTGGGGGCACTTTTTATTTAGGTATGAGACAACTAATAATCCACAACAAGCTGTGGAGACTAAAAGCGGGCATGTTGAAAAAACACCATTACCTGTTAAGTACAAACATATAAGTGCTGATATAGGCGGTAACAGGCAGGAAATTGATGTACTTGAAGTTGACTTGAGTACAGGTAATGCGGTAATTTGCCCAGCACTTTCCTATGATAGATTATTTGGATTTGAAGAGTTGAGTTTTATTACTTCAAGACATAATGCCTATGCTGCAACAAATGCAGGATTTTTTTATGAATATGGCGATCCGTCAGGTATGGTGGTAATTGATGGTAGGATAGTAACCGAATCCACCGGTAAGTTTCCTGTCTTTACAATTAAAGACCAGGGGGCTCAATTAGCTCAGGTAGAAAATGAGATACATATGTTGCACAATGAAAATAAGATTAACATCTCGAAACTAAACAGAATGGGTGTTGAGGGGAATGTCATTTTGTATACACCGGATTTTGGTACAGATAATAGAGTGGAAATTCCCAATACATCAATTATTATTGATAACAATAAAGTTATCGAAGTGGTTAAAACGACAACTTCAACAAAGATACCTAAAAGTGGTATGGTGTTGACTTTCTATGAGCCGTATTCCTATGATTTTAGCTTAGTTCCCATTAAAAAGGGTGATAAAATGGAGATGATTTGTGTTCCTGAAATTACACAGGATATGCAGGCATATGAGTGTGGAAGTTGGCTTGTAAAGGGAGGCACAAATGTTGCACCGGACAGGGATGATTGGGTTGGGCTTCTTACTAACCGTGATCCAAGAACTGTTGTTGGAATTAAACCGGATGGAATAGTAGTATTAATGACTGTAGACGGACGTCAACCGGGATATAGTGTGGGTGTTTCTGCAAAGGAAATGGCAGATTATATAATAAACTACGGAGTAAAAGAGGCTGCTATGCTTGATGGTGGGGCGTCTACAGAGATGATAGTAAAGGGCAAAATCATGAACAGAACATCATTTAAAGGTCAGGAAAGGCCTTTAGGTGGAGCTTTGTTGATAAAGCTTAGAGATTAGTATACACCCCCTGCCGGAAATCTTATATTGACAATTTACTTATAATAATAGAGAATTAATTTTAAGGTTATTTCTAGAAATGACCTAATGAGGGAAAAATATTTAATTAGGGGGCTTTATAATGTTAACTAATGTGGATATTCAGAAAATAATACCACACAGGTATCCATTCCTGTTGGTAGATAAGATATTGGAAGTAGAACCGGGTAAGAGGGCTGTTGGAATCAAGAATGTAACGGCAAATGAACCTTTTTTTCAAGGGCATTTTCCTGGAAACTCGATTATGCCGGGAGTTCTAATAGTTGAAGCACTTGCTCAGACGGCATGTGTAGCTGGGCTTTTAATGGAAGAAAACAAAGGAAAACTAGGAGTGTTTACTGGCTTTGAAAAAATAAAATTTAGAAAACAAGTGGTTCCTGGAGATACCCTTAAACTTGAGGCAGAGTATCTAGTTTTAAAAATGGGTATGGGCAAGGTAAAAGTAGTAGCTACAGTTGATGATCAAGTAGCTTGTGAAGGTGAAATAAGATTTGCAATGATTGATCCGAATAAAGAATAGAAATATAATTTTATAAAAAAAGGAATTAAATTTAATCACCTAAAGCTGTTGCTTTGCTAATTTAATTAACAAAAGCAACAGCTTTTATGTTTCTAGCTAACCGTTGCAATATCTTTTTCTTTTAGAAACATTTCTCCAATTTTGTATACATCTCCAGCTCCCATTGTTAAGACCATATCTCCTGGTGACACATGGTCTTTTAAATATTCAACTATGCCATTAAAATCTGATTTGTAAATAGCATTATTACTATTTTTATTTACTTTTTCAGTCAAAACTCTTGAATGAATTTCGCCGTTGTCAATTTCCCTAGCTGAATAAATATCCGCTATTATAACTTCATCTGCATCGTAAAAAGCTTCAGAAAATTCATCCAACAAAAGCTTGGTTCTGGTGTAGGTATGCGGTTGGAATACACACCATATTTTTGAGTGGTTGGTGCTTTTGGCAGCCTTTAGGGTTACTTTAATTTCAGAAGGATGGTGTGCATAATCGTCTATTACTTTTATGTTGTCAACTATGCCTTTTACTTCAAAACGCCTATGTGTCCCTGTAAAAGCTTCCAAACCATTAGCTATATCATCAATTTCACAACCTAGTGTATGGCAGGAAGCAACTGCCGCTAAAGAATTACTTACATTGTGGATTCCTGGCACTCTAAGCTTTATAACAGTAACCTTTTCACCGTTTTTTATCAAATCGTAGGAAGCGCAGCCTGAAGCATCAAAATCAATATTATGTGCTGTCCAGTGTGCATTTTGAGCATTAACTCCATAAGTCACTATGTTACATGAAATTTTGCTAAGCAGTGACGAGACATTAGCATCATCAATACACGCTATTATATATCCGTCTTTTGGCACTAAATTCATAAACTTTAAGAAGGCCTCTTTTATGTGGTTTATGTCTTTGAAATAATCTAGGTGATCAGCTTCAATATTTAGAACAACTGCAAGATATGGGTGAAATTTAAGGAAGCTTTCCACATACTCACATGCTTCGGTTATAAAATATTTATTTCCGCCTATTCTTGTGTTGCCTCCAATGGCGTCAAGTTCTCCACCAATATGTATTGTTGGGTTAAGCTTTGCTTCCAACATAATCATTGATACCATGGAAGTAGTTGTTGTTTTGCCATGTGTTCCTGATATGGCAAAACTGAAAGGATATTTTTTCATAATCTGACCTAA
>CAYXPB010000299.1:0-6487 GCA_964466645.1 uncultured Acetivibrio sp.
GCTGTAACTACAGGTGCAGGTGTTGCTGTTGAGTCTGGTACTGGTGTTGCTGTTGGTTCCGGTGTTTTGTCTGCTGGATTTAGCAAGTCTCCATCGTAACCCAAACGTTCCTCATCTAAGAATTTCTTAAAGTTATAAATCTGATCGTTAGGATGAGCATTAACTGTAGCTTCCAATTCAACAATATATTCTGCAAAGGAATTAATTCCTCTAGCCTTTAACGTATCCATCGATCCTATCATTAAATCTAGCTTTGATTTAAAGGTGTTATATAATGCTAAATTCGATACATCCACATTTATTTTGTATGGATCTTCTTGTGAATCATATATAAAATCATCCGTCGAAAGTCCTCTTATTGTACCAAGGAGTTTGACAAATAACATGAAGCCTTTTTCATCTTCATAGTCTCCTGTAAAAGCAAAATTGATTCTTTCATAAATATCACTAAATTTAGATGTATCAAAACCTTCATCTTCTATATTCATTCCAATCAATTTGATTGCAATTTTTATGGTAGTCTTGTTGTCATTCGAGTATGCTGCAAAAGCTTCTAAAGCTGCATTTAAATCTTGGCTAGGCATAGAACCTAATATTTCTTGCGCTTCTTTTCTAACTTCCGCCAAATTGCCATCATTTATTGCATCTAATACATTAATTACAAACAGATTTCTCTCTGCCTTACTAAGTGATATCAATTCAAGATAAAGCTTTTGAATAGGCGTAACACTTGCACCTTCATCAGTAGGCTTTTTAAGTGAACCACTGTAACCTAAACCTTCGCTTTTTAAGAACTTCTTAAAATTATAGATCTCGATATTAGCATGAGAATTAATTACTATTTCAACATAGTCAGTAAATTCTTCAAAAGTATCAATTCCTCTAACTTTAAGTGTTTCTATATTTACTATAAGTTTATCCATTTGTGTTTTTAGAGTTTGACTTCCTACTTTTATTTCTAATTTATAAACATCTGAAGTTTTATCAAAAAAAGCATCTTTTCCGGTAAGATCTTTTAAGTTTTCAAATATGCTGACAAATAATCTTATACCTCTGTCATCATAATAATCTCCGGTAACTTCAAAATTAATCATCTTCTGAATACGTCTGAAGCCAAACATTGTATAGTCTTTTGCAGAAATATCATTTAGTCCAAATTGACCCATCATAAGCAAAAGACTACCCTTATATGTACTAGTAGAGTTTCCATAAACTTTTAGTGCTGCAGCTATATCTTGATCTGACAATGGAATAATATCACTTACATCATCAACGTAATCTAGATAATTGCTTCCTTTGACCTCTTGAAGTATATCGGTAAAAGCAAGCCTTTCTTCTTTTTCTAGATCAATAGCCTCAAGAATTAATTTTTGCATTGGATTTATGTCTGGTCCCATACCATATGATACGTTAAATGTCATACCGAAAACCATTACCGTACCTAAACACAAACATATAATTTTTTTTGAGAGTTTTGACAAAATTCTATTCACATTTATTCCCCCTTAAACTTACTAAAAATATAATAATACACTGCATTCTCCCTTGCAAAACAGCGCACTAGAATCATAAAACAAAAATTATGGAAGTAATATTAAGTAGATCGGCTGAAGTAGATCAGGTGAAGTAGCTAGAAAATGTCATTGTAGAAATATAATTTATCCATTATGTAAATTTTCTACCAGTTAATCATAATAATATTAGCACAATTCATAAAGTATTTCAATACAATTTGACATATGTTTATATTATTTTAGGTCCTAATTCTTTCCCGCCTATCAAGTGATAGTGAAGGTGAAATACTGTCTGACCGGCTTCCTCGCCGCAATTAGTTATTAATCTGAAGCCCTTATCGCCAATTCCTACCTTACTTGCAATTTTTTTTGCCGCCATATGGATATCTTTTAGGATATCTGCATTCTGATCGTTTATTTCCATAACATTTTTGACATGTACCTTTGGAATTATCAAAACATGCACCGGTGCAACGGGATTGATGTCCTTAAAGGCCAATACCTTGTCATCTTCATAAACAATTTCCGATGGAATTTCTTTTTTTATAATTTTGCAAAATATACAATTTTCCATATTATGTAACCCTTTCACGTAGACTTTATATTTAGGTAATTCCAATAAATAACTTATACTCTAGATATTCTTAAAGATTCTGTAATTTCAGGGGGCAAAAGCCCCCGAATCTTCTTTACTTTCTTCTCTGTATAGTTATACCAACAAAAACTGCATCCTAATTATTTTACTTGTGTTTCAACTACTTTAAGTGAATAATCCAGTGCCTCATCTATCTTTGAAATAACTTTTCCTCCGGCTTGAGCCATATCAGGCCTTCCACCACCGCCGCCACCGGCAACCTTTGCAACTTCCTTGATGATATTACCTGAATGTATTCCCTTTGCAACAACATCCTTTGTTGCCATTACTACAAAGCTTACTTTTCCTTCATAACCGCTTCCGAGCACTACTAGACCTGAACCTAATTTGTTTCTGATGGTGTCTCCCGTGTTCCTGAGTGCTTCCATGTCAAGCTGATCAAACCTTGCTTTAACTACCTTGACACCCTTTATCTCTGAAGCCTTTGAAAGCACTTCATCTAAAGAACCGCTTACCAGCTTGCCGCGGAGCTGTTCTATTTCCTTCTGAGCATTTTTCAAATCTGTAATAATATTTTCTATTCTCCTTACACTCTCTTGAGGTGAAGTCTTAAGTGCAGCCGATACCTCCGATACAAGTTTTTCTCTATCATGTAGATAAGCTAAGGCAGCTTCTCCTGTCAAGCCTTCAATTCTTCTAACACCTGCTGCGACTCCGCTTTCACTTAATATCTTCATAAATCCTGCTTGCGATGTAGACTTTAAGTGCGTTCCTCCACAAAACTCCATGCTGTAGTCTTCTATTTTTACAACCCTTACCAAGTTTCCGTATTTTTCACCGAAAAGAGCCGTAGCTCCTAATCTCTTAGCCTCATCAAGAGGCATTTCCCTTGTATCCACTATAAGACTTGCAAGAATTTTTTCATTTACTTCCTTTTCAACTTTTGCAATCTCCTCCGGTGTCATAGCGGAGAAATGTGCAAAGTCAAATCTGAATCTGTCAGGTTCCACCAACGAACCTGCCTGATGCACATGAGTCCCTAATACATTTGTCAATGCCTTCTGAAGAAGGTGAGTTGTGGTATGGTTTCTTGCAATGGACATTCTTCTCTTCACATCTATAGCTGCTTTAACAACCTCACCTGTCTCAATATGCCCCTTTTCAACAACACCTATGTGAAGATACTTTCCATCTTCGATTTTTTTACAGTCTTCAACCTTTATCTTAGCATTCTTTGACTCTATTATACCTTTGTCTCCAACCTGTCCACCGCTTTCAGCGTAAAAAGGTGTCTTATCAAGAATAACAGTGACTCCCTCGCCTTCTTTAGCAGCTTTTACAACTTCATCATTTTTAATTATATACAATAATTTTGCATCCGCAGTATTTTCCGAATACCCTACGAATTCAGTCTTTAGACTCTTATCTAAGGTAGAATAAATGTTATCCGACCATGCAGAGCCTTGCTTACTTTGGTAATCGACCTTTGCAATATTGCTGTGCTCCTTCATCTTTGCTCTAAAGCCATCCTCATCAACGGAGAGTCCGTTTTCTTCAGCTATTTCCCGGGTAAGATCAATAGGAAATCCGTAAGTGCTATGCAGTTCAAATGCCATATCTCCAGTGATTGTCCCCTTATTTTTCGCCTTAGTATCTTCTATATATTTGTTTAATATGATCAAACCTTGGTCGATGGTTAAATCAAACTTCTCCTCTTCTATTCTAATTACTTTTTGTATATATTCTCTTTTCTCCTCAAGTTCAGGATATGCTTGTTTTGATTCATTTATTACAATCATGGAAATATCGTATAGGAAAGGCTTATTGATGCCTAAAAGCTTTCCATGCCTTGCAGCTCTTCTAAGAAGCCTTCTTAATACATATCCCCTGCCCTCATTCGAAGGAATTACACCGTCTGAAACCATCATAGTAGTACTTCTTATGTGGTCTGTTATTACCCGGATGGAAATATCCGTTTTGTCGGACTCATGGTATTTGACTCCGGCTGTCTTACATACATAGTCTATAACATTTCTAATTGTGTCAACTTCAAATAAGTTGTCTACATCCTGTGAGACACATGCCAATCTTTCAAGGCCCATTCCTGTATCAATGTTGGGATTTGGAAGCTTTGTGTAATTACCTGCTTCATCTTTGTTAAACTGAGTGAAAACAAGGTTCCAGAATTCAATAAACCGGTCACATTCGCACCCAACTTTACAATCTGGCTCTCCGCAACCTCTTTCCACACCTCTGTCAAAATAAATTTCTGAGCAGGGTCCACAAGGGCCTATGCCGTGTTCCCAGAAGTTATCCTCCTTGCCCATCCTTACTATTCTCTCAGGCGGGATACCTATGTCTTTATTCCATATTTCAAAAGCTTCATTGTCATCCTCGTATATTGTTACCCAAAGCTTTTCTATCGGCATTTTCAGATCTTCGGTAATAAATTCCCAAGCCCATGGAATGGCCTCTTTTTTAAAATAGTCTCCGAAGGAGAAGTTCCCCAGCATTTCAAAAAATGTACCGTGCCTAGCCGTCTTACCTACGTTTTCAATGTCAGGAGTCCTTATACATTTCTGGCAGGTCGCCATTCTTTTCCTAGGCGGTTCTTCCTTGCCTGTAAAGTATGGCTTTAGAGGTGCCATTCCTGAATTTATTAATAGAAGACTTGCGGTACAAGCGGAAAGCTTGGAAGCCTTAAGTGCCCCTTACCTTCGAAAAATTTAAGATATCTTTCTCTCAGTTCATTCAACCCTAATTTCTGCATTATCTTCTCCCTCTCCTATGACTATATAAAATAAAAGCTCTCTCCCTGATATAAAATGTTGGTTGAGAGTTTCCTTTTTTTAGTTTATTTTACTTAAGGCAATTGACCAGTTATTTTTTTGGAATTACCTTGTTAAAATTATATAAGAGTATTTTTTTAGTGTCAAGGATTTTGGAGTTCTAAACTATCGCCTCAATAGTCCGTTTTGCTATAATCTTTATGATCGCGGCTATCGGAACTGAAATTATCATGCCCGCTATACCGAAAAATTCACCTCCTATAAGAACTGCAAGTATTGTAGTAACAGGGTGAAGCCCAATCCTTCCCTCTATAATCTTTGGCGAAATAAAACCGTTGTCCAGCTGTTGAACTATGATAAATGCAATGACGGTCCATAAGGCTTTCGCAGGTGATTCAATTAGCGCAACTGCAACTGCGGGAATAGCACCTATAAAGGGACCGAAATAGGGAATGATATTTGCAACCCCCCCGATCATTCCTAATATCAACGGATATTTAACTCCCACAATAAACAAGGCAATGGTTTCAATAGTTCCAATAATCAATGCTGTGAGCAATTGTCCTTGAATAAATCTCGATACAACACTGTTAATCTCCCTGAAAGTAGTTATTAACCAATTCCTCCACTTTCTCGGAACTAAGGATAGCGAGACATTTTTAAAGTATTCGGCATCCTTTAAAATGTAATAAGCAATTATCATGGCAAGAACCAAGTCAAACAAAGTACTTACGGCCCTCATCATACCGGTAAGGGTGTTTTTTAATGTGTCCAAAATCATATTTTCAGCAAGCTGCATGCTCTTGTTTATTTCCCTGAAAATAGCACTTTTTATATCCTCCGGCCATTTGCTTGAAGATATGACTTTTACCATTCCGTTAAAGTTGTCTCTAAACTCTAAGGTAATGCCGGGCAGAATATTTATAAGTTCGCGAGTATTATCAATCAACTGAGGTACTACAAACACTGTAAAAACACCCAATGTGCCTCCAAACACCGCATATATCAAAATTATTCCTGTGGGTCTTTTAATTTTTTTAACTTCAAGCTTTATTACCAGTGGCTGCAGAACATATGAAATTACAATGGCCATTATAAAGGGAATAAATACTTTACCGATTTTACCACGGTATAAGTAGAAAAATATTATAACAACTGCCAATAATGCTGAAAGCAGCAAGTAAAATATTGTTTTCTTTCTTCCAGGCATTTTCCCTACCCCTTCCCGGTATAGCATTATATAGCTAAAGACTGGATTTCTCCAGTCTTTATGAGGATTTGAAAGTGTTTACCTTTTCCCTTCGCGTATCGAAGGGAAAAAGTGTTATCTTAATAAGCTCATTACATCTCCAATAATAGTTCCTGATTTTCTCATAAGATCCATACTTCTTCTTTTCATTCTTTTCTTTGATCTGTTGCTCATAGCATCGGAACTCATAGCCATTCCAACCGAAGCACCTATCATGCTTCCTATTATTATTCCTTTTGCAAAGCCATTGTTTCTCATTCTATCACCTCTCTTACGTTTATTTTGTCTAAAGTGTTTCAAAAAAATTCATTAGGCCATTTCAAAAAATAACCTATACAAT
>CAYXPB010000300.1:0-6446 GCA_964466645.1 uncultured Acetivibrio sp.
AAATGACAATTAAACGACTGCTTAAAAAGTACGGATATCCACCGGATAAGACTCCGAAGGCTGTGGATATAGTAATGGAACAAACAAAATTGATGTGCCAAAATGAAACAGCTTAAGTAATACTAAATCGCAGGTTCGTTAAGTTGCAACTTAGGATATTTGTATGGGATAAAGGGCCGAAAGTGCAAATATTGCGTAGGAGCTTATAAAAAGTATAGAAAAATAAATACTGTAGGGAGTGGAAAGAATGATATCAGAGGTAATATTATTGAAAGTTATGAGAGGCTGATGAAGTTTGTTTATAAACATCTTAGTGATCCATTTTATCTTGAAGGCGATATTAGGGTTAGTGTTAGAAATAAATTATTTCGTGAAGTAGTTGCAAAACTGCTAATTCATAGAGAATATTCAAATCATTACCCAGCAAAATTTGTTATAGGAACTGAAAATGTTATAACAGAGAATGGCAACAAACCGCACAGTCATGGAGAAATAGATATAGACAATTTTACGCCGTATCCCAAAAATCCAAATATTGCAAGGATATTTAAAGAAATTGGATGGGCAGAAGAATTGGGTTCTGGAGTGAGAAACATTAAAAAATACACTCAAATATATTCTAAAAGCAAGCTTTTAATAAGTTTATTCTTAGGCAAATTCTAAAAAAATGAAAACCTAATTCCAGTTACTATCTAGGTTTGGATGGGGGCATGAAAGGCGGAGGAATTCATTAGCGTTAAGACCCTTAGAGTTGAATTCTGCAGTCTTTCATGTCCACAGCTAAACCGGACTATCAAGCACGACTAAATTGTGAGCAATTATAGTTTGCAAAGTTTATAATGTTTATTTTCGTAGGAAATTATGCTGTTAATTGTAGTGTGAAATTGTACAAATAAATTGAAATCATATCAAAATATTGATATAATATTGATATAATAAATTTGGAGGTAATTTTTATGCCATCAATAAGACCAAGTTCTGATTTAAGGAATAATTATAGTGAAATATCCGAATTCTGTCACAAATATAATGAACCTGTATATATAACTAAAAATGGTCAAGGGGATTTAGCAGTTATGAGTATTGAAACATATGAACGACTTGTGGGCAAGTATGAATTATACAAATTACTTGAAGAAGGCATAGATGCAATGAAACAAAAAAAAGTCAGATCATTTCGTAACGCAGTAGCTGATATTAAGGAAAATATAGAAAATGAGTAGATATTACATTGAAATTACTGCACCAGCAGAAAAAGACTTGTACGAAATAGGATATTATATTGCTAAAGAATTATTAGAGCCAGGCATTGCTATAAAAGTAATTGAAAAGATTAGTGACGGAATTTTAAAACTTGAGGAAATGCCTATGAGGAATGTATTAGTTGCAGATGAAAGGCTATCTAATCAAGGTATTCGTAAAATTATTGTAGAAAACTATATTGTGTTTTATATTTTATATGAAGAACATAAAAGAGTTACAATTGTTAGAATACTTCATAGTAGAAGAGATTGGGTAAAATTATTATAGTTAAATATAGAAATAATAGACTATTCGAAGCAGGTGTTCACGAAAGTGGGGCTGTTGCACTAAGAAAAAATTAGTGTACCAGCTCTTTTGTATATAAACCAAATAAAAGAGACATCATCTTTATGTACCGTCTTGAAGGTTCACCTTATCCAGATTATACTACAATAGCAAGATTCAAAAGCCTTCACTTTGTGCCTGTTTCAGAAAATCTTATGGCACAATTTACTGAAATACTTACTGAAAATGGAGAAATTACAATGAAGAACCTTTTTGTTGATGGGACAAAATTTGAAGCTTATGAAACTTATAAAGATGATGAAAAACTCTCACCACTGGTGAGAGAATTAAGTTGGTCAAATAATCTTGAAATATTTTCAAGAGCGAAATCAGTTGAAGCTTTTTTGAGACACCTGTAAATGAAGAAAGAGGTGCCTGAATATTAAGTAAAAGTCTGTGGAAAACAAAATGTTTTAAATGTATTTGGGCAAACATGGCTAATGTTGAAATTCAATGGGATTTTGATAAAGATATAAAAAAATATCGATTTGATTCAGAAAAGATTCAAATTTTATTCAAACCATTTTCAGACCATTAGAAAATATATAGGTTATAATTAGTTAAAGCTTTAGTAACATGTTACATAAATTTAGTTTATATGATTTTACAAATTTAAAAAACAATTATATCAAATTTAGGAACACTTAAAAAAGGAGAATTCAAAATGAAAAAAGGATTAAGAATTACAAGTATTATTATGACATTAATCATTTCCCTAGGTTTGTTTAATCTTACTGCCACAGCAGCTGGTGAGTACAAAACTTGGAAGCAGGGTGACCCAAGATGGGGTAATATAGCTTTAGGAGCATTTTGTAACATGGCAGATTCAGGTTGTAAGATTACTTCTATTGCTATGCTAATGGTTCATGCAGGAGTTGAAACCGAGACAAATTTCAATCCTGGAGTCTTAGCACAAAAATATTTTAATGGTGGATATTTAACATGGAATGCGTCAAATATAGAGGATGATTCAAATCTATTGGACTCAGCAACTAATCAGGAAAACTCACCTAATTTTTACAGAGTAGGGGAAGCATCTTATCATACATCTTCTTTTTCACAAATATACAACAGCATTAATGGTTTATTAAGTCAGGGATATTTTGTAGAAGTAAGAGTTTCTTATGATAAGCATTCTGTTGCGGTTGATTATTGCAGTAATGGAGAAGTTTATATAATGGATCCTGCTGGAGGTGGAAAAACCCGATTATCTCAGTATAATGGTGGAATAGAGAGGGCTTTCTATTACAAGAAAACAGCAAGTTCTCAAACTGCTTTGGTTTCACAAGCAGACTGCAATTATCCTATCAGACCTTTAAAGATAGGTGAAAAATTTAATATTAAAGGAACTATAAGTTCTTTTATGAATATAAGCCAAGTTAATGTAAGAGTTATCGATAATTATAGTAAAGTAAAAACTTCTAAAATAGATTATCCAAATAGTAAAACATACAATATTGAAACTAGTGCTAATTATGATCTTGAATTTAATAAATTACCCGAAGGTAAATACAGATACATAGTATCAGCAACTGTGAATTCAATAATAACAGTTTTAGTTAACAAAGAATTTATAGTAACAAATCCATCAAGGTTTGCAAGTACTACTTTTAAAACACATTCAATGAAAGACAGACTATATTCAAATGAGTACTTGCTAAAAGGTGATAAACTTACATCTCCTGATGGAAAATATAATCTCAAATTTCAACCAGATGGTAACTTTGTACTTTATCAAGGAACAAAAGCACTTTGGTGGACAAAGGTTGATTCAACATCACATATGGTAATAATGCAAACTGATGGTAACCTTGTGAAGTATGGTAGCATAGCTGGAAATATGCTTCATCCAATATGGAATGCTGGCACGTGCGTTGGCGAAGAATGCTACCTTGCTGTACAAAATGATGGAAACATAGTAGTATATAGAAAAAGAGATAACAAAGCTTTATGGGCACGTTTTGGGCTTTAGTCATAAAGCGAAATCATACTAATTCATCATCTAAAAATGATTCGTCTTCAATATCAGACACCTTGACTTCCAAGTACCTGTAACCGTAAGGTTACAGGTGCTTTTTTTATGTGTGTTGAAGTAGACTTTAGACTGTGGGAAGGTCAGTTATTTAGACATTCTCACAGCCTTTTTAACTTTTAAAGATTAGTATAAAAGATCGATATTATCCCGAACTTGAAATAATATCGACCTTTAGTTTTATCACTGGAATTATAAATAAATGTAAATGATATGTTGATGAACTTTGATTGAATAATTATAGGATATGTGTTAGCATAATGTTGTAAATGTAATAATTTGCACATTGTTAAATGAGTGATTTTACTACATTTGTTCACAGCATGAAACTATAATTAAAAAGGAGAGACTACTATGAAGAAAAGTAAGATCTTTAAGCAAGTCATTTCTACGTTGGCTGTCATTTCTATGGTATTCCCAGGTATGGCAGGAACAGGAATCCAGGTTGCTAATGCAGCACCAGGAATTCAGGCTGCTATTGCTGGACCAGCAAACGTAGACCCCGTTTTAAAAGAAACAAGTTTCAGAACAATTTTGGTTGGGAAAGCTTATGATTTCGATATCGAAAATAAGCTGCCGAAATCAACGTACCAATGGGAAAGCAGCGACAAGAAAGTTGCAACAGTCAATAAAGAGGGTATTGTAAAAGCACGTAAAACTGGCAGTACAACAATCACCTGTAAGATCAAATCAGGAAAAGATAGTAAAACTCTAGAGGCAAAAGTAGTTGTGCAAAAACCTTCTAAGAAGCCAGCTGCAAAGATCAATATAACTAATAAGATTCAGTCCATGGCAGTGGGTGAAACATACAGCTTAAATTATACTTATACACCAAAAGATGCTTCTGATTTTGTAAACTGGACATCAAGTGATACTTCAGTTGCCCAAGTTAATGAAAATGGTGTTGTAACCGCATTAAAGAATGGTAACGTAACAATTAAAGCTACCACAATTAATAAATCTCATTCGGATAAAGTAACAATTAAGGTATCACCAGAGGTTAAGGTGTTGCCAGAGGTTAAGGTGTCTTCTCAGAAAGAACTTGATCAGGCTTTAAAAGCAGGCAAAGCAAGTACAATTCTAATTAACTCCAAGAAAGATATTAAATTAACAATTCCACAAGGTGACTACTCCGGACAAGAATTGGTTGTTGATGCACCTAAGGCTTCAATACATAATTATGGAGTATTTAAAAAAGTTACAATTCGTGCTTTAAAAGATCATAACTGGCATGAATTTGCAAAAGGAAATACAATAAATGTTTTTGATTCAACCAAAATCACAGTTGAAGAGAATGCAGATTGTGCGATTATAGTAGATAAAAGCAAAGATAAATTAGTTAAGCCCAAGATTAAATTAGATCTAACCTTAAATGGAGATGCTAAGATAGACGTATTAAGTCCATGTGACATTAATTTCAGTGGAACAACGAAAGACCTTCCAAAATTAAATATTAAGTCTGCCGATGTTAAAATTAATACAAAAATTGCACTGCAGATTGATGCTTCTCATAAAGCAGTTCTTAAATTGGGAAAAGAGGCTGCTGCAAAATCAAAGATTACTGTAAAAGATATGAAATCAATACCAAAAGTAGAGGGCCATTATAAGGTTTATGTAGAAGTGGATGGTAAAGTTTTTATCGTTGGTAAAGATACAGTTGCAACACCACCAGTTGCAACACCACCAGTTACTACTCCAACAGTAACAGCTCCAATAGCTACAACTCCTGAAGTTACAACTTCTAATCCACCATCTGTAAATACCGAAGTAGATGAAAATGGATTTACTTCTGATGGAAGAATCGTAGCCAATTTTGGTACACCTAGAATCGATGGCACAATTGATGAGGTTTGGAACAATGCAATCGAGATTCAGCCTCCACATACAAACAATGAAGCAGTAAAAGCAACTGCAGCATTTAAGGTATTATGGGATGACAATGCTCTTTATTTCCTTGCACAGGTAAAAGATCCTAACATGTCAGTTGCACCTAGAAATGCTTATGAACAAGATTCTATCGAGGTTTTCTTAGATGAGAAAAATGATAAGACCTCATCTTATGGTTCTGATGACTTACATTTCAGAGTAAATTACAATAATGTTCAGTCATATGATCAAGGTGCTAGCGATCGCTTCTATACAGCTACAAAGACAGGTGATAATGAGTACCTTGTTGAAGGAAGAATTGAGTTACAGAATGCTGCAAAGAACGATACGATTTATGGTGTTGAATTGCAAGTAAATGATTGCATTGAATCAAGCAGAGCAGGAACAATTACTATGTTTGATACAACGGATAGTGCATGGAATAATACCTCCGTATTTGGTGAAGTTGTTCTTACTGGTAAAAAGGCTGGAGATGTTCCTGGAATTAATCCTTATAAATTAATGAAGTTAGTTGCTTCTGCTGACAACATGGAATATACAGCTGTAGCGTTTACAACATTGTTAAATGCAGCAAAAGCTGTAATAGAAAAGGATGCATCAACTCAGGAGGATATAGATACGGCTTATGATTCTTTGAACAATGTAATTACATTTGTAAGTACAATTACAAAAGCAGCAAAGATGGATTTATCCGTATATGAGACTGAGGGTGCAGAGGCTGTTAAGAAAGCAATAGAAGCTGCAGAAGAACTTCTCGCACAGGAAGAAGTAAAACTTGATGAGATGAAGGAAGCAGTTGCTGCCATAGATGAAGCAATTGCAGGGTTAACGATAAAAGGTTTGAACTCTGATGGTAACATGGTTGCTAAATTTGGTTCACCAGTAATTGATGGTGAAATCGATCAAGTATGGGATAAAGTTGATTTTGTTCCAGCGACCG
>CAYXPB010000301.1:0-6327 GCA_964466645.1 uncultured Acetivibrio sp.
TTACTTCCGAGCCTTCTTTTTTTGCATGTTCCATAATCTCCTTCAAAAGGGGATTGTTCGAAGTATCGCTCACTCCATCTTCACTTACATTAGCTGCATACAATACAGGCTTTGAAGTAAGCAAAAACAGTTGATCAACCATCTTTTCTTCCTCTGGAGTAAATTTCATTGACCTTGCAGGTTTGCCTTCCGATAGGGTTTTAAGTATTTCTTCATATAAGTCCAATTCAACTTGAAACTTTTTATCACCGGATTTAAGCATTTTTCGAGTTCTGTCAGTTCTTTTTTCCATAACTTCAAGGTCTGCTAAAATTAGCTCCATTTCAATGGTTTCAACATCACGTACGGGGCCTATGGAACCATCAACGTGAACAATATTGCTATCCTCAAAACATCTTACGACATGAACAATTGAATCAACTTCACGAATATGGGACAAAAACTTATTACCAAGGCCTTCGCCCTTACTTGCGCCTTTGACAAGTCCTGCAATGTCAACAAATTCTATTGCTGTAGGAGTTGTTTTTTCCGGATTGTACATTTTAGCAAGTCTATCAAGCCTTTCGTCAGGGACTGCGACTATTCCAACGTTTGGTTCGATGGTGCAAAACGGATAATTGGCAGATTCGGCACCTGCCTTTGTAATAGCATTAAACAAAGTACTTTTTCCTACATTAGGTAGACCAACTATTCCTAATTTCATTTATAACATCTATCCTTTCTGATTTTCAGCCTTTAATTGAGGTTGATATCATATATACTATTTAGGTCATATCAAAAAAATAACTTATACAATATTTATGTCACAAAGCTATTTTTTTATAATTACCTTATAAACCAAACTAAATTATATATTATATATACTTTCAATGCAATAACTCTGTTTTATTGTTTTATTTTATAAGAGTACAATCTTAGTAGTCTGTTACCGAATGGGAAAGTTATTCTTTAGAGATTAACTTGTTCGCAAACACCTTTTTCAGTACTTCAAATATGATGAAGGCAACACCTATAGTATAGATGGGGTGAAGGGGAAACACGTATCGTGGGTTACCTTCAAGCACAAACATCATTGAGTTAAAATAAGCGAATATTAACAGGATAAAAGTCGTAAAGTCTATTTTTCTGTAACGTATAAATCTGTATAAAGCATAAATTATAAAAGCAAATACTACTATGTAAAAAGGTCGGTACAAGAGTTTTTCTAGAATGACTGCCATGAAGGTAAGAGGATGCCAGGTATTTATATCTATAGTCATTGCCCACATTATATCATCGGTTTTATACCAATATGAATTTGCAATGCGTTTAAAAGCAAGTTTTATAAATTTAGTGGGATTATCTTTAATCCATTTATATGCAAGTTCTTTACCTACCTTATGAGTTGCCATTTCATCAAAACCAGTATCGGTTTTGTATTTTGCCAAGGGGCTATCCGGATATTTATAAGGATCACTCCATGAACCAGTAGCATAGTCATTGTTATTTACATAAATAACATATCCTCCATTGGTGGAAAACACCGGTTCTCCGAAGACAATGTAGTTTCTGATCAGCCACGGTGCTACAACTACACCAACAGCGATTGCGAAAGAAACTATATATACAATTTTATTCTTGAGTTTCAAATCCTTTTTTATAAACATGAAAAAGGCAAAAATAAGAGGTATAAACATTCCAATAGGTCTTATAAGAGTGAGATACCCAATTAACAACCCAATAAATATTGGATTGTTTTTATTGAAAAACAAATAAATTGAGAGCATTAAAATTGCAGAAAACAATATCTCTGAACAATGAATGCTGTTATATGCAATAGCAAGGGGTGAAAAAGCATATAGTGCAAGTGTTATTAATGCTATTTTTTCATTAAAGAACTGTTTTGCAAGTTTGTAGGTCAAAAACATTATAAGTATAGATAACACGACATTGAGTAGCTTTCCGGCTAGAAAATCATTGTATCCGGTACCGAATATAAAATACAATAAAGCAAGAGTTCCCGGATAACCTATAGGCCTAAAAGCTGTTGGGACTCCAGGAGTTCCTCTGTAATAGGGATAAACACCGTTGAGAAAGCCTTTACCTTGAGAAAGTTCGACACCTTTAACGTGATACCACATAAAGTCTGTCTCTGGAAAGGTTGGAATAATTGCTATCCAAGCAAGTCTTAGAATTACTCCTGCAAGTATTATTAGAAGATAATGGTACTTTTTTATAAAATCTATTGTTTTCTGTGACATAACGACTCCTTATGAGGATTTTTATATAAAACATTTTACTTTTCTTGATCGGACTATGTCAAGGTTAATATTGTTTATAACCAATAATAAAAGCTATTGATATGTACGATTATATCAATAGCTTTTATAAGCATTGAAATGTCTTACCTCAAATTCTTTTGTGCGCTCAAGTAATACATTTTTATAAAATGCCTAAACAGCCCTATTTGCGAAATATTTTTTGTAACACACGTTGAATAAATGATTTTTTAGTTTTAACACTTTCAGTCTTTTTAGCTTCCGTGTTTTTATTGATAGGACTTACAGCTGCATTGTGTATAGGTTTTTGTACAGGTTTTGTGTTTGTTTGTACCGGTCTTTGCTGACGGTGATTAGGATATGTTGAACCGGCTCTTTTTGCTGTCTTATTATATGAAGGTTTTTCGTTTGCCTTATCAGTGTGTTTGTTATAATGCTGATTTGGTTTCTTAGGATACTGATTATTTGGCGGTCTTTTTGAGTTTGGACCTGAATAAGCATTTTGCGGCCTTTTTGCAATTGACTCGGAGTCAGACCTATGGGTTCTTGCAGGCACTGAGTTTGCTTTTGCCCACTTATCCGCCTCAGCTTTTTGGTTTTTGTATATTTCTTCTGTTGGCAATTCTCCTTCGGTAATCATTGCACCGATGTGTTCTTCTATGGCATATAGACTCATGATATCTTCACTTGTAACTAAAGTAAGTGCACGGCCACCGTTTCCAGCTCTGCCTGTACGACCTATTCTATGGACATAGCTGTCCTTTTCTAGAGGTACATCATAATTTATAACAAGAGACAGATTGTCAATGTGTATACCACGTGCAGCAACGTCTGTAGCTACAAGCAAATAAAATTCACCTTGTTTGAACTGTTGAATGGTCTTCATGCGCTTAGCTTGAGGAATATCGCCATGTAGTGCTTGACAGTTGTAGCCTTTTCGGTATAAAAAGCTTTGAACCCTATCTACAGCAACTCGCGTGTTACAAAAAATCATACAGCTTTCTGGCCGTTCTATCAGGAGTAGATGGTTTAACTCAGTGCTTTTCTCATGACTTTCAACACGGTAATATATTTGCTCAATACTGTCAACTGTCTTAGTTTCCGATTTAATCTCAATTGTTACCGGCTGCTTCATATATTCCTTGCATATTCTGCGGATTTCTGACGGTATAGTAGCTGAAAAAAGCAGAGTTATCCTGTTTTTAGGGAGAGCCCTGATAATTTTAACTACCTGATCTAGAAAGCCCATATCAAGCATTCTGTCTGCTTCGTCAAGTATTAGAAAACGAATATCCTCGGTCAGTAGGTTTTTGTTTTTAATGTGGTCGTAAACTCTACCTGGTGTTCCTGTAACAATGGATACACCTCTATTAAATGCTTGTATTTCCGTGTTCATACTATGTTGACCATAAACAGCTGTTGATTTGTGCCGAGTATGTTTAGACATTTTCTTTAATTCAATGTCTACCTGAACGGCCAGTTCTCTTGTAGGTGTGAGAATCAGACCTTGAGGTACTGTAATTTTTGGGTCAATCAGTTGAAGCATGGAAACCCCGAATACAGCAGTTTTACCGCTGCCTGTCTTAGACATTACAATCAGATCTTCATGATTTAAAATATGGGGAATTGCTTTACTTTGTACTTCTGTAGGGTTTTCAAAACCCATTTCTTCTAGAGCTTTTAAAATTGGCGGCGAAATGCCCAGATCGCTAAAACTGTTTTTCATTATTATCCTCTTTCGTAGTTTGTGAATTACTTCGATTATACCACTAATTTTTGATTTGTTCCATTATTTTATATGGAAGCCTACGAAAGATAAGATGTAAGAGGAAATTTGTTGAAGGGTTTTGATAGTAACAGGCTTCTTTGCGATGCTTAGAAAACAAAAATTCCCGGATGTACCGAGAATTTTTGTTTTATTATTGTTATTGCCTAATTCAAATATAATTAATATTTAATAGTTTAAAATAATTGATCGTGTAGCTGCTATCCATTCAACTTTCATGCCAAGCTTTTCACCTACAAATCTCAGCGGCAACATAGTACGTCCTTCTATTGTCATTGGAGGAACATCAAGCTCTAGAGCCTGACCGTTTACTTTTGCGTTTTTATTATCAAGCCAAAGATTCAATGTAGTTCCTTTGTATTTTAGGTCAACTCGGCGCTCGGCCGCATCCCAGCCTATCTCACCGCCAATCCCTTCCATAATTGCACGGATTGGCACCAATGTTCTGCCATCTATAATCGTAGGAACTATGTCAGAATTGTCCGCGTCTATTTGTGAACCAGCGCCATTAACATATATGTTAGGGTCATCAACTTTAAGCTCTATTTTGCCTGTGTATTGCCCAAAGGCTTCATTATATAATTGTGTTACAGTATCCTCGCTGATTGCATAATCAAAAAGCTTGTATTCATCCATAAACCCGTTAAAATAGCCATTGCCACTTTTGCCCACCCTATAAGGTGTGGAAGTTTTTACTCCTTGATCTGCTATTGGCAGCAATTCATCAGGCATATACTCTTGATGAAGCAATTCACCATCTAAATAAAGTTTTTCTTCTTTGCCGTCAAACGTAACTACAATATGTGCCCATTTTTCCACCAATTGAGATCTGTCCATTGTATAATTATTTGGATCATCAGGGAACTCAAAATAGTTATTATGATAATCCTCTCCGAACCCTAACTGAGACTGAAACAAAGATGCGGCATATCCAAAATAATACACTAATGGCTCATAGTTCTCAGAGTCTAACTTGCAAAGGATTGGGAAAGCGTTCACATTATCTATATAATTTATCTTTAACCATAATGAAACAGATAAACCCTTTGCATAATCTAAATCCTCTGTTCCTTTTAAATCAATGTAACCTCCGCTAAGTTATACTCCCTTGCCGATAACACCTTCTGTAAAACTTACCTTACCAGATTTTGCACCACTGTAACTGTTTGATATAGCACTATCAAAATTGTCCTCGAATTTTAAATGTAGAACTGGATCTTTAAAGGTTTCTGCGGCACATACGCCTGTAAAAGATAAAAGTTGTGAAACCATTAAAGTAAGTACGATTAAAAACATTGTGATTTTTTTCATTAGAATTACCTCCGTTTTTTAGTGTTTTGTTACAATTTTGAAATTAAACTACATTAACCATAAAGCAGTTTCAGTTTTAAAAATCAACCCCCTCACATTATTTATTCAATCATTAACTTCCACTTTTCTTAATTTGCTACCATAGTTATCAACAATAACAATTTCTCCGTTTTCGTTCTGTATGTATTGTAAATAGACATTACCTATGTTTTTGCCTGAATAGGCGGGACGTCTAGAAGGATCATTTAGAGCAGGAAACCAGTTTTCTACTATATTATGTAACTCTATTGTTCCATTCTTATAATTGTATTTTCCTGCTTGAGTAATAGAGCCAGAAATAAAATTACCCGAACCCATCATGAGAAATGAAAAAGTGCCATCAGAACGGAATAAATACCACTCGCCGCTATAGGTGCTTCCAGCAGGAAGCCCTGTAGCTCTATCCACAAGCATACCATGTATTTCAGATGATGACCACAATTTGTGACCATAGTTATTGCAATAAATATAACTACACAACAAGCTTTAAAATAACACTTTTTCACAACGTCATCTCCTAATAAATTTATTTATACTACGATAGATTTTTTAATTGGCATTGACTAGTTGTTTTTTGGAATCACCTAACATTAAAACAATAATTGACACCTAAACCTATTCCAATAGGTTTACTTTTTCTAAATCAAGTTAATTTCAACCCAATTGTTTTTTATGGAAGCAATAAATTCATAAGTTTATATTTGAATTTATACATAAATATTCAAAATTTTCCTGATGCTCTTATATTATCGGCACAAAAAGGAAAAATGTGAATATGTTTTTTCAATTACAAAAAAATTCAAACACCATAAACAAAAATATTGCAATTGTACAATTACCTGTGCTATAATAATCACAAGAATAGTTGAGAAGAGTTTGTTTAGATTAGAGCTTATATTGAGAATAGAAGAGAAGAGATGAGAAGAGATGAGA
>CAYXPB010000302.1:0-6321 GCA_964466645.1 uncultured Acetivibrio sp.
ACAATCTGTGGATGAGGATTAAACCCTTGAGAATAGTAAATGGGTATCCTAGCACGCCTTAAAGCCCTCTCAAACAACTTCATCATATCTAAATGAGATATATATTTTAGCTCTTCTCCTCTTGTAAACTTAGCCCTTATGTTAATCAAAACAAATACCTCCGCCAAAAACTGTTGCTCCACATCCAGCGCATTCCACTCTGCAGTTTGGAGTAAGTTCTTCGTTATATGCTCTCTTATTTTCTCTAATCAAGTGTTTCTTAGAAACACCTATGTCAATATGATCCCATGGCAATATCTCGTCAAATCCCCTCTTACGGTTAGCATAAAACTTAGGCTCTACATCGCACTCGTTGAAGGCTTCCATCCACTTGTCATATTGAAAGTGTTCTCCCCAGCTGTCAAACTTACAGCCCTTTTTAAAGGCCTCAAAAAGTACTTTCCCAACTCTTCTGTCACCTCTTGCAAATACTGCTTCAAGCTGACTCAATTCAGGATCATGCCAATTATATTTAATATATTTGCTCTTAATTTTGCCCTGTAAAAACTTCTGCTTTTCCTTAAGTGCAGCAATTTCATCCTGCGGCTCCCATTGAAAAGGTGAAAAAGGCTTAGGTACAAAGGATGATGTACTAAGTGCTATACTCAAACCCTTTCCCCTGTTTTCTTTTGGAGTCCCCATATAAGCATCAACTACTTTGAATCCAAGATCGGCAATACCATTTATATCATCAAAGTTTTCAGTTGGAAGCCCTATCATAAAGTAAAGCTTCACACTGCTCCAACCACCGTTAAATGCAGTTGCTACTGAGTTTATCAAATCCTGTTCTGTAACCCCTTTATTAATTACATCCCTTAATCTCTGACTTCCAGCTTCAGGAGCAAAAGTCAAACCGCTTTTTCTAACCTTTTGAGCCTTCTCCATGAGGTCTAGTGAAAAAGAATCAATCCTCAAAGATGGCAGTGACAGATTTACCTTTCTAGGCTCCATATCAATAAGCAAACCTTCTGCAAGCTCTTTAAAATCACTATAATCGCTAGTACTTAATGAAGTAAGAGAAATCTCCTCATAACCTGTGTTATTTTCCAAATCTCCTGCAAGCGCTAGAAGTTTTCCATATGAACGTTCTCTCACCGGTCTATATATATAGCCAGCCTGACAAAATCTGCACCCTCTTGTACAACCCCTGAATAATTCAAGCATAATTCTGTCATGTATAATACCCGTATATGGAACAACCACTTTATCAGGAAAGTAGACCTTATCAAGATCCTTTATAATCCTTTTCTTGATCTTCTCAGGATATTTCTCTTTTGTTGGTTTTATAGTTAAAATTGTATTGTCATCCTTATATTCCACTTCATAAAAAGCAGGAACATATATGCCTTCAATTTGTGAAATAGCATCTAAAAACATCTCTCTTGGTAAATCTTGCTTTTTCCAATCTACATAGGCATCCATTACTTCATTAATAATCTCTTCTCCCTCGCCCATCATAAAAAAATCTATAAAATCTGCTAAGGGCTCTGGATTATAGGCACAAGGACCTCCCGCACATACAAAGGGATGTTCCTTTGTCCTATCACTGCTAAAAACAGGGATTTGTGCTAAGTCCATCATGTTGATAATATTCGTGTAACTCATCTCATATTGTAGAGTAAATCCAATAATACTAAAACTTTTTATCGGATCATGGGTTTCAAGAGAAAAAAGAGGTATATTATACTCTCTCATTTTTGCTTCCATATCAACCCATGGGGCAAATACTCTCTCACAGTAGGTATCTTGTCTTTCGTTTAGAAGATGATATAGAATTTTCATACCTAGATGAGACATACCAACTTCATAAACATCGGGAAAACAAAAAGCAAATCTTGCCTCTATACCTGAAAGATCTTTATGAACACTATTCCACTCATTACCTATATACCTTGAAGGTTTTTCAACACTTTGTAAAATTTTATCACTTATCTTTATACCCAATTCAGCCTCCGACAATAGTTTGTATTAGTAAGATTTTATGTAATCTATGGCATATTATGCAATAATTCACATTTTTCACTATATATATAAGTTCTAGTTTCTAGTTTGATTAATACTATATACATATAATAACCAATTGACAGCTTTTTAGCAATAAAAAACTTACATATAATAAAACCAAATTCTTTCACTCTATATAAAATGTATAAACTCTAAGCTTTTCGGGAACTTCATTTTGTTTTCTATATTATAGAATTTCAGTTAATCATACTTAGATACTATTGAAATATAAGCTCCAACTCTAGTATAAAAAAACCTGATTCGATAGTGCTTTCAGAATATGAACTTACCGGCCTTAGAGCGAACTTTCAAAATGCAAATTCCTATACTATCAAGTTATCTTTTCGTTATCACTTATCTATTTATATAGTCCAATAAATTAACATAATATTTTACAATTGAATAAGGTGATTCCTAAAAAAGTAACTGCTCAATCGCCATTTCAAAAAATCCAATTTACACTTTTATACTGCAAAATAATGTTCCTTTGTTTGAAAGCTTTTAAGCTTTCATGATGAGCTTTGCGACTTAACTTAGGATGGTTTTGAAATGGCCTAAACACGTTATTCAATTGTCACCTTTCCACTTGTCGGTGTAATTTGAACCCATGTTTGTCCAGGATTAAGAAGAATTTCTTTCCCTTCAGTATCAGTATATTTAGTTTGCTCGGTTCTCGATTTCTTAGACCACTTAATTTCTATGTATTTACCATTTGAAATATAATATCCCGTACCGCTTCCAACGGTGTTTACTTCCTGTCTTCCTGCATCATCACCTTTTATGAGATGATTTGATACCTTTTGAATAATAACATTCTTTGCAATAAACTGCTCCTCCGTTACTCTCTCCATATGAGGTTCTCCTTTTCTATACCTCAAATAGAGCTTTTTAGCATCATCATACTTGAAAGAGCAATCGTAACTTGTCGTATATCTTATATTTATATTCAAAGCGTCATTACCGCCCGTAAGATCATAATCCTTGTCCGAGTATTTAAATAAAAGTCCTTTATCCGTCTCTGTTCTATATTTTACTCTTTGTACATATCCTTTTACCTTCTCCATAGACGTGTAAGAATCCTGCCAATTTCTTCTGTCAGTGGTCAAATCCCAGAACACTTCCCCACCATTAGCTACACCATTTATATTATTTATTTTATATTTTTTCAAATCCTGCATAGCCATAGGACTATATCCAAAATGCACATAAATTGCGTCATGCTCCATTGCATAATCCAAGAAATAATGTCTTGAACTTCTAACCGGTCCTATCATAGTGGGATCCTTATCCCAAAACACAGGCATTAACCTAGTCGTACCACCTTCAACAACTATCTCATAAATGACCTGGGCAAGATATATTCCACCCTGAGGTAAAGGCCTTGTCCCCTCATTATCAATCATAACGGCATAGGGTCTCATTCCTTCTTTAGGAAGAGTAAAATTCAATTCGGCCATTCCCTTTTCAGAACCGCTCTTATCTTCTCCTATTTGATCAGAATTAACATTGTCTTCAGGTGGGACAAAAGTATTTTCAGGTGTTGATATTGGTGTTGGTGTCGATATAGCACCCGTACTTTCAACTTCGTTATTTGAAGGCGTTCCATTCCCGCATCCCACTAGCATTGATAAAGCGAATAATGCCCCCAAGGCAACGGCGCTTTTTTTTATCCTTTTCATAATCATATAAACCCCCACTAAATGCACTTCATTTATTCTCAACCTCACGCACTTCTTAAATAAATTATATTATTAAGCAGATGTGTTTTGTCTAATTACTTCTACATAGGTTAAAAAAATCCTCTAATAGGTTAGGAAATAATTTCACATAAAAAAGGGCCCAGTTGCTACAATTTCTTCGTTTCTAGGCCTAACATCCAATTTGAGTGTAAATAATTACAAAACCCCCTATATATTAATACAGGGAGTCCTATAATCATTTTTAACTATTGCTCTTCAAACTCGTAGTCACTTTCCATTCTAACTTTAAACTCTTCAAAAACAGCGTCAAGTTCATCATCATCATCTACACTTACAAAACTATCTTCTTCTTCACCATGTTCAATTTTAAGTATTACAACTTCATCAATATCTGTTTCTTCTTCACTTTCATTCACAGGAAGAAGAATCACATACTCATTTCCTTTAAATTCAACAGTATCTAAGTGCTCAAATTCGACCTCTTCACCATTCTCATCTACTAAAATAACTAGTTCATCTCTTTCTTCAGACATATCCTTTACCTCCCAGTTGACATTTTAAGTTTTAATTATATCATAGCGATCAAAAAATTCCATCATTTTCATTGCAATAATGTATAATTTAGTTTTCTCCTATATTTTTATAATATTCTATAGACTAAAAATTCATAGGCAGCTATCATTTTCTTAAAGCTATAGCATCTAAATATCCCTGAAGGATATAAACTGCCGCAATCTGGTCTACCACTTGCCTTTTCTTTGATTTTTTCACACCCAACTCATTCATAGTTCTATTTGCAGCTACCGTACTTAGTCGTTCATCCCACTTTATTATCTCAATGCCTTCAACTTTATTATTTAAGAGCTCAATAAACTCGTTAGTTTTCTCTCCTCTAGGTCCAATAGTTCCATTCATGTTCTTAGGAAATCCTACAATAACTTTTTTGGCCTCATATGAATTTATAATTTCAAATATTCTTTCAAGCGGTTCATCAATTCTATTTCTCCAATTAATTGTTTCAATTGCTTGAGCTGTCCACCCGAGAGGGTCACTGACTGCTATTCCTATCCTACTATCACCATAATCTATTCCAATTATTCTCATATCTCCTCCAAGTTGCTTAATTTCTAATAATATAGCTCAAAAACTCTAGCAAATCTTTATTGCAAAACATGGACATGCACTTGCACAGTATCCACATAATAGACATTTTTCTTCTCTCACCTTAGCTTTGTTATCCTTTATATAAAGTGCACCCTGCTTACATCTTTCAGCACATTTTCCACATCCTTCACACCAAAAGTCAATATGAAGGTGTTTATTTCTTTCTGCAGCTAAAGACCTTATATTATCCGGAACAGGTTCATTGTTAAACACACACACATTCATTATAACCTCTTCAACAGATTGCATCCCAACCGCAATTGAGTCAATATATGGTATATTTAAAACAAAATCCATGCACTCCTTGTAAGAATTCAAAAGATTTCCCCCACCTAAAGGCTTCATGCCATATATACCTTTTCCATTATCATGTGCTTTCTTTACTGCTGTAAGCATATCTTCTATTGTTCCGTCACCAATTCCTATTCCGGTTTTGTTAATTATAGGATGTATAACATCTACTCCAGGCATATCAGCACAAGCTTCAACTACTTCTACATTATGTGTGGACACACCAACAGCCCTGATAATTCCTTTTTCCTTCATAGAAAAATAGTATTCCAAAGCATCACGATGACCTCTAAGAGTGAGCCTGCTTTCCTGTTCATGTAGCATAAATATATCTATAACATCAATATCCAGTTCTTTTCTGGCTTTTTCGAGGCTATCTCTAGCACCTTCAGAAGAATAAGCGTAGGATTTTGTAGCAATGATAGGTCTTGAATTTGTTTTCTTAATAGCTTCTCTTATGTATTTATATGTTCCGTATAGCTCAGCAGTATCTATAAAGTTTACTCCTTGCTCAAAGGCTGCTAATATTACATTTGTCCCCTCATCTAAAGGTAAATTTGCCTGAAGTGGCCCTATAATCAATCCCCCAAAACACATTCTCGACACTTCAAGACCTGTGTTTCCAAGTTTCGTATATTTCAATGTTTTACACCAACCATTCTGTGATAAGAAATCCTGTTAGAAAACCGTATTAAAAAACCCCGTATTCTTATACGGAGCCTTTATTACTATTCTCATCTAAGTAAAATCTAAGAATTTCTTCAAGTAATTCATCCCGCTCTAACCTTCTAATAATACTTCTTGCATCTTGATGATTAGTTATATAAGTAGGATCACCAGAAAGTATGTATCCTACAATCTGGTTAATCGGATTATAACCTTTCTCTTTAAGCGCTTTGAAAACAGAGAAAATTACCTCCTTTGCCTCATTCACCTTTTCGTTATCAACACTAAACATCATGGTCTCGCTGTTTGCCATAACTAATCACTCTCCTGCATAAAGGATGGGACCTTGATAGTTCAAAATACTTAGAATATTTAAGTAATAAGCCCATATATATATAGTAATACAAGAGGATAATTTATGCAACACATTTCAAATTCGATTAATCTGCATTATCTA
>CAYXPB010000303.1:0-6222 GCA_964466645.1 uncultured Acetivibrio sp.
CAGTCAATATCATCATTTAAATCCTCTAATGCCTCCATATAAGAAATAGCCCCCACCCAGGTTGTTCCAAGCTGTGATATATCTGGAGCATCACCAGTAGTAGCTGCAGCAGTAAGTCTTCTCCATGCCGCTCCCCAATCAACAACTGTAGGCGTAATTGTCACCTCCGGATTAGCATCTAAAAAGGGTTTACACACGCTCAACAAGTCTTTGTCTGGAGAAGAACTGTTTGGCATTATCCAAAACTTGATATTACCAGAAAAAGATGCTGGTTCAACTAATTCTTGATTAGCTTCAGCATTATCAGGTGCTATTGTAGATTCTGGAACTTTGGTGTCATTACTACATGCAACAAAACTTAACGGAAACGACGAAATTAGTAAAAATACAATTACCTTTTTAAGCATATTTATCCCCCTAGTATATAATAAAATTTGTAACATGCCTCCTGCAAAATGCTACACACCAATTCTTCAATTTTTTGAGAAATCATTTACATAAAGTATATATAATTATGTAAGAACAATCAGTTCTTAATTTTATCTTAATCTAAATCATAAAAAATTTCAACTTTTATACTTAAACAGGTGGAATTTATTGGCATCAAACTGTTAAATCAAATCTTCTAAAATGCCAACAGTAAAGTTTTTTGTAATTTTCTAATCTAAAATATAGTCTAAAATAATATGTGCATTTTTATTTCTCATAACATCATCACTTTCTTTTTCCTTAGGGAGTCTAATCGTGAAGTAGTAATCTTCAGGAAATCCCATTTCTAAAAGCAAATCCATTTCTTTTACCGGCAAAGCATAAACCCTATAGTCATTTGTATTACTAGGATCTGCCTTTACTTCCGGATAATCAGAAATATCGATGTCGTATTTATCCACATAATTGTCAAGTGGCTCAAAAAAATAATTTTTAACAAATGGTACTAGAGTTTCTTTGTCTAATAAAAGAATATGGGATATACCTATAGCAAACTCTAATTCCAATCGTGAACTCGTCAATGGAACAACTGAAATTATGGCTTTTTCTTTGTCTTTAGCTTGTATTAACTGCTCAAAAACAGGTATCTTCTCATTCATATTCTCCAAAACAAATTCACTTTTCCCTATAATATAACCAATTTCAAGATCGGCTTCTCCACCTGAGTCGGCACTACCTGCTATAAGGATTGCTAAAATTGCAAATATACCTACAAATACTTTTACTTTATGATAATACCAAAAATTTTCTATCTTTTTCTTAATCATGATATTAAATACTTACTCCTTTCATTATTCTAAAAACAATGTTCCTCTGTTTGAAAGCTTTTTATGCTTTCATAACTGGCTTTTTAACCAAAACATGGTATAGGCTGTTTTTGAAATGACCTAATATATATTTTACATTAACTTAAATAAAATTCCTATAGGTATTTTATTTACAATTGGTTTTTATATAGCTTAGAATTCAAGTACTCCCCGAAATTCGTTAAATGTTTCTATCATTGAATATTAAGTTTCATAAGGATAGTAGTAAGTTTTCTGATTTGTATCATTTAAACACTTGATTTATAATGAGTTTGAAGATAGAATTAAAAAATACTTATGACTATGGGGATGATAAAATGGATTTTTTTAACGAAAGAATTATTACAAAAAAGAAAGATTATGTAGATTACCTTATTATATTGGGTACCATTGTAGTCTCATTCATTGCTGCTTTTTTAATAATATCAATAGCCGGACCAATTTATTTTGGAATAGGGTTAGCGTTAGTAGCAGCCTTAGGATATGCTGGGTATATAGTTATTACAGGAAGAAATATTGAGTATGAGTACTCTCTTACATCTGGAGACTTAGAAATATCTAAAATAATATCAAAAAGAAAAAGAAAAAGAATTTTTTCCGGTAGTTGCAGACAGTTTGAAATAATTGACAAGGCCTCAAGCGATAGACACAATATATCGGCTAATAATGTAATATCTAAAATTCGTGCCGTTAGTTCAATGAGTTCGGAAGACGCGTACTTTTTTATAACACATTACAATAATAATAAGGTTGTTGTGTACTTTGAACCTGACAGCGAGATTCTAAACATTATTAGGACCTTTAACAGAAAAGCTTTCAGCTAAGTCCATTTCAAAAAACAACCTATACAATATTTAGTCCTAAAGCCTATCATAGAGGCCTAAAACTTCCATTATAGGCTTTGTGCATTTATATCGAATATGTAATTTTATTGGCACTATTCAACTGTTATTTTCTCTCCAAGCTCATTTCTTACCTGATCTTGGAACTGAGCCCACATTTGTTCTTTTGTAGTATTACCTGAAAGATAGCTACTCATAACATCCTGGAATGTGTTTGTAATTTGATCATCATAATTTGTTATAATTGTACCGTTTATATTCTTTATCATTGGCTTAAAGAATTCAAAAAGGTTTTGGTTTACTGTTTTATTTACTACTTTTTCGTCTTTTGATAGTGTATCAATAGCTGCAAGATTACTTACAAAATCACCGCTGATCTTAAGCCAATTTTTTGCTTGCTCTTCATCAATAGTAATGAATTTTATAAATTCCCATGCAAGTTCTTTATTTGGACTTTTACTGTATATTCCAAATCAAGTACCACCTCAAGTATATGGAACTGGAGCTTCTGCAAGACCCCAATCACCTTTTCCGCCTTCTGGTTGGTTAGCATCTATAATCCATGGCACGCCCCATATTGGTATTACATATGCGAAATGTATATCATCTTTTATTGCATCTGACCATTGAGGAGACCATGCTTCCAATTCACCTTCAGCTCCTGCTTCTCTCAATTTCTTGGCAGTGTCAACATATTCTTCGATTCTTGGATCTATGATCAATTTTCCATCTACAACCGAAGCTTTATCACGAGCACCTAAATAAATCCTCATCAACTCAGCCGTTCCTGGGAATAGTATTGCTTTACCCCCACTTGCGTCTTTGAGTTTCTTCCCTGTTTCAATAATTTTCTCAGCAGATGAAAACATCTCACCTATTTTCTCAGGATCATCTGTTCCAAGATATTTTGTAGCCATATCTCTCTTAATATCCTATTGCGCCGACAGCTGCCTGATGAGATAAAGCTCTTATCTTACCGTCGTCACTTCTTCCGATATCAATTGTGTAAGGAGCAATTTGGGTTTTCAATTCTTCAGAATTATAAGGTGGAGCAGAAAGATCTTCGTAACCATTAGAGATGTTAACATGTCTCTTAACGAAAGCTACTTCCGATGCATATACGTCCGGAATCTCTTCACCCCTCATCAAACCTGAAGAAAACAGCGTTGAATAAGCACCATCAGTATCTCACATAACTTGAAGTTCAACAGTTACATTAGGATATACAGTTTCAAACGCTTCTTTAAGCTTTTTTGCCTCGTCTTCATTGAAGTGACCGAATCTAAGAGTTCCAGAAAAATCTTTATTTTTTTTGTTATCATCAGGTTTCTCTGTGTTTGCCGTTAGCACTGTGTTTACCGGATTTGGATTATCCATTTGTTCGCTGCAACCTATTAGTAAAGAAGTAATCATAAGACCACATACCAATATTAATAAAGTTCTTCTAAAAAAATAACTTTTCAATTTTCTCCCACCATTATTATCAGGTAATTTATAAAACTATGCAATTTAAGGATGGACTAGCATAACTCAATCTGCAAAAAGTTCCTTGTATACCTCATAAAGAAAAAAAGTGAGTAGAAACCCTACTCACCCAATTTACCCAAATTTTATTATTCTCTCTTAATTTTATCCCTTTACCGAACCAGCAGTAACTCCACCGATAATATATTTTGAAAAACAAGCAAATGCTATTAATATAGGTACAACAGAAAGAGCAATTGCCATATACGCAGCTGCAAAGTCTGTTCTGTATACACCTTTTGCATTAGCAACAATAATCGGTACAGTTCGAAGGGCTTCCTTCCTTATAACTATCTGAGGAATCAACAACTGATTCCATGAGTTTATAAAATTAAACATACCCATTGTTGCAATAGAAGGACTAGCTATTGGTAATACCATCTTATTAAATATACCAATTTCAGTGGCTCCATCTATTCTTGCAGACTCAACAATAGAATCTGGAAGTGCAGAGTCTAAATACAACTTTACAAAATAAACAAACTGAGCGCTAGCTATCATTGGTATGATAAGCGCCAATAAATTATTCATTAATTTTAACTTCTGAATAACATTATAAAAACCAATTACACTCAGTTGAGGTGGTATCATCATAGAACACAATATAACCCAGAATAACGCCTTATTACCAACAAATTTATATTTTGAAAAGCCATAAGCGGTTAATGTTCCGAAATAAGAAAGCAAAGCAGTACCAACTCCGGAAACAATAAGGCTATTTCTAAAGCCTATCCATATATTAACCCTTTCACTCATCTTCGCATAATTGTCCAGGGTATATTTTCCCGGAAGAAAGTTCATTCCCTGGGCAATAGCCGCATTGTCATGAGTTGCATTTATAATCATAAAATAGAATGGTAGAAAACATATAACTGCCAGTCCAACTAAGAAAATGTACAAAAGAATATCCCCTATACCAAGTTTAAAAACACTTTTTTTACTCATTAATTCTCTCTCCCCCCTTATACATCTTCTTTTGGATTAACAAATCTTAGTGCTATAAAAACAACAATAAATATATGCACAAAAAGTCCAATAGCTACAGCCGAAGCATAACCTAAATTATAGTTAGTGAATCCTTGTCTGTAAATGTGCATTACCATTGTAGTTACTGTATTTTGGGGAGCTCCTGTACCATTTGTCATAACTTGTGGAATATCATACATACTAAGTCCACCTATTATTGAAGTTACAACTTGATAAGTCATAATAGATCTAAGCTGAGGTAGAGTAATACCCTTAAATGTCTGCCATTTAGAAGCCCCATCAACCCTAGCTGCTTCAAATAACTCCTCAGGAATAGCTTTTATTCCTGCCATAAATATGATCATAGTATATCCAAACCACATCCATGTCAGTATTGTAGAAACAGATAACCTTGTTGCCCAAGCACTCCGTAGAAAATAAAATGGCTCCTTCAATATATTGAAAGCCACTAAAAGATCATTTACTGCCCCTTTTGGATATCCTAAAAGAAAGGAAAACAAAGCACCTACTGATGCCATTGTAATAAGATTAGGTAAGTAGAAAATAGCCCTAAATCCCTCTTTCCCTTTAATCTTATTGTGCCTGTCTGTCAATATAACAGCTAAAGCCAAAGCACCTAAAAACTGAGGAATAACATTAAACGCCCACAGTATCCAAGTATTCTTTATACTTTGAAGAAAAATTCCTCCTTTTAGTATATCACCAAAAAGTCGCTGATAATTTTTCAACCCAACCCATACCGGAGGTATAGTAGCTCCTTCCCAAACTGTAAAACTTAAATAAATAGTATTGAGTATAGGATACACAATAAATATAGCCATAACAATAAAAAAAGGCAATATAAACAAATATCCGTAATGGGCGTATTTATCATTTTTAGATAAACTCTTAAACAAAGAATATAACCTCCCATATTAATTCTTTGCCCTATTACCCAGATGGGTAATAGGGCAATAGAGAAATTCAAATTAAAATATTTTAACTACTTTATTGCCAATTATTCTACTGTTATTTTCTCTCCAAGGTCAGTTCTAACTTGCTCCTTGAACTGAGCCCACATTTGATCTTTTGTAGTATTACCTGCAAGATAGCTAAGCATAGCATCTTGGAATACGTTTGTAATCTGATCGTCATACTGTGTAATAATTGTACCATTTATACCATCAATCATAGGACCAAAGAATTCATATGGGTTTTGATTTACAGTTGCATTTACTAATTCTTTATCTTTTGATAGAGTATCAATAGCTGAAAGATTACTTATAAAGTCACCGCTCTTCTTAGCCCAAGCTATTGCTTGTTCTTCATCAAGAGTAATGAATTTTATAAATTCCCATGCAAGTTCTTTATTTGGACTTTTACTGTATATTCCGAACCAAGTACCACCCCAAGTATATGGAGCTGGAGCTTCTGCAAGACCCCAATCGCCTTTTCCTTTTTCGCCTTCTTTTTGGTTTACATCTATAATCCATGGCACGCCCCATGTTGGTATTGCATATGCGAAATGTATATCATCTTGTATTGCATCTGACCATTGAGGAGACCATGCTTCCAATTCACCTTCAGCTCCTGCT
>CAYXPB010000304.1:0-6084 GCA_964466645.1 uncultured Acetivibrio sp.
CAACATTTACAGCTTCACAAGGACTTCTTCTTATGATTCCTAATATGTATAAAATAGCTGGGGAAATGCTACCTAGTGTATTTCATGTATCAGCACGAACTATAGCTACACATGCTTTGAACATATTTGGAGATCATAGTGACGTGTATGCGTGTCGTCAGACAGGTTTTGCTATGCTAGCTGAATCAAATCCTCAGGAAGTTATGGATTTGAGCGCAGTTGCACATCTTGCTGCAATCGAGGGTAAGATTCCATTTGTTAATTTCTTTGATGGCTTCCGTACTTCTCATGAAATTCAAAAAATTGAAACATGGGATTACTCAGATTTAAAAGAAATGTGCAATATGGAAGCAGTAAAAGCTTTCCGTGAAAATGCTTTAAATCCTGAAAATCCAAAAATGCGTGGTTCTCATGAAAATGGAGATATATTCTTCCAACATCGTGAAGCATGTAATACCACTTATGATAAACTACCAGCCATTGTTGAAAAATACATGGCAAAAGTAAATGAAAAACTTGGGACAAATTACGATTTATTTAACTATTATGGAGCTCCAGATGCTGACCGTGTTATTGTTGCAATGGGATCTTTCTGTGATGTGGCTGAAGAAGTTGTGGATTACTTAAATGCTGCCGGAGAGAAAGTTGGACTTATAAAGGTTCGTTTATATCGTCCTTGGGTTTCAAACAGTCTTCTAAAAGTTCTTCCTAAGACAGTTAAGAAAATTGCAGTACTTGATCGTACAAAAGAGCCTGGATCACTAGGTGAACCATTATTCCTTGATGTTGCTACAACACTTCGTGAAGCAGGGCTAAATGATATAGTGTTGACAAACGGACGTTATGGACTTGGTTCTAAGGACACTCCTCCTTCTTCAGTATTTGCTGTTTATACAGAAATGAAAAAGGATGCTCCTAAGTTACGTTTTACAATAGGTATAGTAGATGATGTTACAAACTTAAGCTTACCTGAAGTTAAGCCTGCTCCTATTACAGCTGCCGCTGGTACAGTAGAATGTAAATTCTGGGGTCTTGGTGGAGATGGTACTGTTGGTGCTAACAAGAATTCAACAAAGATTTTAGGGGACCATACAGATAAATACATTCAGGCATATTTCCAATACGATTCTAAGAAAACCGGTGGTATAACTATTTCGCACTTGAGATTTGGTGACAAACCAATTAGAAGTCCTTACTATATAAATCAAGCTGATTTTGTTGCTTGTCATAACCCATCATATGTTATTAAAGGCTTCAAAATGGTTCAAGATGTTAAACCGGGCGGAATTTTCATGATTAACTGTCAGTGGTCTGACGATGAGTTGACCACTAAATTCAATGCTGCTGCTAAGAAATATATTGCAGATAATAAGATTCAATTATATACAATAAATGCTATTGATAAGGCTATTGAAATTGGTATGGGCAAACGTACCAATACAATTCTTCAATCTGCATTCTTTAAATTAGCAAATGTAATGCCAATAGATGAGGCTATAAAATACATGAAAGAAGCTGCAAAGAAGTCCTACGGTAAGAAGGGTGACGCAATTGTTGAAATGAATTACAAAGCAATTGACGCTGGTGTAAGTGCACTTCATAAAGTAGAAGTTCCGGCTTCATGGTCAAATCCTGAAGCAGATTCTGCAGCTATAGAAATTCATGGTCGTCCTGAAACAGTTAAAATGGTTAAAGATCTCATGAATCCAATTGGATTAATGGATGGTGATAGTCTTCCTGTATCTGCCTTCAAGGATATTCCAGATGGACAATTTGAGCATGGTGCTTCTGCTTACGAAAAGCGTGCGACTGCGGTAACTGTTCCTGAATGGGATCCAGAAAAGTGTATTCAGTGTAATAGCTGTGCATTTGTATGTTCACATGCTACAATTCGTCCATTTATGTTGAGTGATGAGGAAATAAAAGCAGCTCCTTCAAATATAAAACTTGCTGATACAAAGCCAAAGGCTGGTGAGTATAAATTTACAATGAGTGTAACTCCTATGGACTGTATGGGTTGTGGAGAATGTATTACAGTATGTCCTAAAGATGCTATCAGGATGGTACCACAAGAATCACAACTTCATGAGCAACCTGTATTTGATTATCTTGTTGCTAATGTAGGTAAGAAACCTGGAGTGCCGGCTGAGACTACTGCTAAAGGATCTCAGTTTAATCAGCCTCTTCTTGAGTTCTCAGGAAGTTGTGCAGGATGTGCTGAAACATCTTATGCCCGAATAGTTACTCAATTGTTCGGTGAGCAAATGTATATATCAAATGCTACTGGTTGTTCTTCTATATGGGGAGGTCCTGCTGCGACTAGCCCATATACAGTAAATAAGGATTCACAAATGGGTCCTGCTTGGGCAAACTCTTTATTTGAAGATAATGCAGAGCATGGATTTGGTATGTATCTTGGACAGAAAGTTATTCGTGATCAAGCAATTGATAAACTTGGTAAACTTGCTGTTTCAGATAAAGCTTCTGCTGAGTTAAAAGCTGCTATTGCTAAGTTTATAGAAACTAAGGATAGTACAAAAGAAAATCTATCAGCTGCTAAAGCATTGGTTGTTGAGCTTGAAAAGGCTGCTAAGGCAGGTTGTGAAACTGCTAAAGAAGTTCTTGAGAAGAAACAATATCTTGCTAAAAAATCCGTTTGGATTTTTGGTGGTGACGGCTGGGCATATGATATAGGATTTGGTGGTCTTGACCATGTACTCGCTACAGGTGAAAATGTAAATGTAATGGTATTTGACACAGAGATGTATTCAAATACAGGTGGTCAAGCATCTAAAGCTTCCACTATAGGCGAGGTTTGTCAGTTTGCTGCTTCAGGAAAAGAAATTGGAAAGAAGAATCTTTCTGATATAGCTATGAGCTATGGTTATGTTTATGTAGCACAAATTGCTCTTGGTGCTAGTCCAGCTCAGACTATTAAGGTTATAGCTGAAGCAGAAGCTTATAATGGGCCATCATTAATTATTGCATATGCTCCTTGTGAACTTCATGGAGTAAAAGGCGGAATGAATCACTGTCAGAGCGAAATGAAGAAGGCTGTTGCTTCCGGTTACTGGAATCTCTTCTCCTTCAATCCTGCTCTTAAGGCAGAAGGTAAAAATCCGTTTACGTTGTCATCTAAGCCAGGTGATGGAACTTACCAGGAGTTTTTGAATAACGAGACACGTTTTACACGTTTATCTCGTGCTTTCCCAGAACGTGCTGAAAAGCTCTTTAAGGAATCTGAAAAGGCTGCAACGGAGCGTTATGAGCATTTGTTAAAACTAGTAGATCTTTATAAATAATATTTATCTATAAATAAGATATGCCACACTAATAAATAGTGTGGCATATTTTGGCTTTTTTTGGAATCACCTAATTAGAGGCGAGTGTATATTTTATTGTATTTGTGAATTGTTTTTGGAGCATTGGGTTGGTAGAAAAAAAACCAAGATGCTGTGCTCACAGAAAAAACAGCAAGTGTAGTTAAAATAACTGCAATTGCCTCAAGTAACTTTTTCATTTCAATTGTACCCCCTAATTTTTGTATTACTATATCTATTGCAAATATATATATATTTCTTCTCAAAAGTCTGTTGTTTAGCAAAATTTTGTGCTGATAGTATTATGACAGTATTATGGCGTAAGCGTTATAATACACCTTTTGATACGATATTGTTCCGCTGTTTGCTGCAGCGAAATTAATGCTTTGATTACAGCTTCCACTGCGATATTTTGTAAGTCATAGAAATTACAGTACTTACATTTTCTTTGTCTGTAGATGTGTTTTAAGGCTCTCTATAGCATCTTTTGCCTCGCTTATATTTTCTTCTTTCATAAGATTGGAGATATACTCTAAATTTTGCAAAAATTCATTATTATTTAATCTACTTTTGTTTTTAAAATAATCAGTTGTATTTTTTACAGCTAAAGTAAGTATTACAGTTACAAAAAGAGTTAAATATATGTTTATTCTAATTAAAAAGCTGTCTACAGATAAAACTTCATTTGGGTTATCGAAAACCATTATTTTTGTCAATAGGAAAGCTAAAAAGATTAATGTTCCTATAGATAAAACATAGACTATAAGTTGTATGTAGTATTCTCTTTTTTTTATATCCGTGCTTTCTAGATCAATAATTCTAATATTGGATTTGTATGACACAAATATTAAAGTTATTTGAAGCAATCGGGTTGGTAAAGAAAGAAGAAATAGTAGTCCTATATTTGAGTAAATGTTATCAATACTATTAGCTATAAAAGGTTGAACAAGTGAAAGCCATATTACCTCTGTCGTAATCTGTATTGCAAGTCCGAATATTGAAGCTATGATTGATTCGTATAGCTTAAGTCTTAATATAAATATAAACAGCAGAGGTGTAATTAATACATATACTAAAAAGCTTTCTGCATCAGATAGTCTATTGTGAAAATAACAAGATAATGCTGCAGAGACTATTGCGTAGATAAAAATCCTTATTATATTTTTTTTGTCTTCTTTCAAATAAGAAAACTTTCCGATTGTTAGGATGCTTAGTATTCCAGCTAAAAAAGCCTCAGGAAAACTGATTAATATAAAACTTAACAATGAGTTACACATAATTAACACACCCTTATATTAGTTATTATACATAAATAAAACATAAAATCAAATATTTCCTATATAGTGTTGCAATTGCTAATTAAATATTGTAAACATGTCATTTGTATGATTGTATTTCGTTTGCAATGGTCTGTATAAGAAGACTTAGCGTATGTGGACTGATGCCTTTCATTTTGGCTTCTATCACAGCTTTTAGATATGCTTGATTCTCTCTATCTATTGTAAACTGTTTAATGTTATCAGGTAAATTTGAAAATCTTATATATTCATTACTAAATTGTTCACAAGCCGATTTTAATAAACTCTCCTTATACTTTTTCTTCTCATCTAAGAGGGTTTCTTCAGTATTATATTTAAACCAGAAATCTGCGCTTACTTGTGCATACTTACTCAAAATATTTATAGTGCCGGGAAATGGCTGTATGTCACCCTTTAAGTAGCTTTTAACTTGGTCAGGAATTATTCGGTATCCAGTTTTCTCGTAGATATCCTTTGAAAGCTCTTCTATCAGCAGGTTACCTATTACTAGCTTTAAATTGCTTGCGAATATAGACAAATCAAATTCTCTAGCAAAATTATGTTCATCACTTAAATATCCTGCAGTTTTCATAAGCTCTTCATAAGGGTAGCTGTATGCTTTAGATATTATTTTCAGCATCTCCGGCTTGGGGTTTGAGTCTTTCCCACTTCGAGGATCCTTACCTTTTTCCAAGATACTTAAATATGAATAACTAATACCCATGTTTTTAGCTGCTTGCCTTATTGACCAATTTTTACTTAATCTTATTTCCCGGAAAAGCTTACCTAAATCGCCCACTAAATCACCTTGATCATCAATTTGTTACTCAACAATAATATACAACCTTTTACAACTATTGTAAAGTGAGGACGGTATAAATTGCAATAATTATAAATATTAAAACCTTAGTTTCTAAAATGTAGTGAGGTAGTAGTTTGATTGTATAAAATATATGTTGTATATTGACATATATGTAACCTTAAGTTAAACTGTCTTTAAAAACATACTTCTTTTGGAAGACAATCAAAAAAATAACTAGTCGATGAGGGTTTCGAAAAATTGATTTATAGGCTTTATGATCTTGTACAGGTTGTTATTTGAAATGGTCTAATATATATGGAAGGGTGATTATTAATAAATGACGTATGCAAAGATAAGGCTTCTGAGTGAATCGGTTAAATTTATTGAAGCATGTCAGGGGAATGTGCTAAACGGGAAAATTAATATTTATACTTATGCATTACTCTCAGACATAAAAGTTGATTTTTTAAAGAACTTTCTGACAACAGAAATGTATGATATATATATTGATAGAGATTTTTTAAACAGAATAAAAAAACTTTTCACAATAAATTACCTAATAAAATGCAGGGGATCTACGGATACAAAAAGGGACATTCGTTATAACTAATTTAATAATATAGGAATTTGCATTTAGAAAGTTCGCCAGATAGGGCGATAAGTT
>CAYXPB010000305.1:0-6077 GCA_964466645.1 uncultured Acetivibrio sp.
ATAATACAGCCCTGTCTCAGTATCGTACCTATAACCCCTATACCGATAAGGATTCTTTTCCCCCACAGTGGTTGCCTGAGTGCCTGATACACTTATTACCTTACCCCATGTATCATAGGTATAGCTTACTACTTCAGCACCGGTATTGTCAATTAATGCTATTATATCTCCTTGACCGTTTTTCACATAGAAGTATTCTTTTCCGTTCAAGTTCATGCTGACAAGGCTTCCGTTTGCATCGTATGTATAATAGATGTCATCAAGATACATTGTTCTTTCATATGTAACCCTGTCTCCCTCCAAGTGGTACTTTGTCGGGTAACCGTTTACAATCTTTTCCGTTCTTATCCCGTCGGCATTATACCTAAATTGAATATTGCCTCCCATTCTTGTCATACTGACAAGGTTTCGGCCCTCTTCCCATGTATATAAATAAGTACCGTCAGAAGTCAGATTTCCTATTGAATCATATAACAAGGATGTTCCGTTATAGTTTGTAAGCTTGTCCTTCCATGTCGGGTCGTATGTGTAGCTGTATACATTCAAGGCATTACTAGGTTGTGAATCCTTATCAGTATAATTATACTCAGTCTTGCTTGTTATATTGCCGCCTACATCATAAGCATAAACATATGTCCTATCCAGCACCTGATTATTCTCTCGGGTTAATTCATTAAGCTCATTGTAGGAATAAGTGATGACTTTGTTTACTCCATTTACTGGCTGGATTATTGACTCTATGTTGCCATTGGCATCATATGTATACGTTATTGTTTTATCTTTATTGGTTAAGCTTTCTAACAGATAAGTTGATGCCCCTCCTGTTTTGTCAATATATGAATAACTTGTCTCATAATTAGCATTATATCCTGTTCCTGCATATGATCCTGTTGTTATTTCTCTTGTTGTTATTCTTCCCAACGAATCATATTGCTTATTTATTGCAGAATTTCTTCCTGCTTGGAATATGCTTTCTATCGCTGTGCTGCTTAGTGCATTTCCTGAATAAGCAAACATTCCTATAAGTCCGTTCAGATTCTTATTTCCATCTATTGTGCTTCCTACTGCTGTTGATGCTCCTGTAAAATTCATGCAGTTCGCAGCACTTCCTGAGACGGTCGTCAGTTGATATTGGTTTGCGGAATTCATTACAGAGAGATTGCAGGTTAATGTAGCACCGCTTATACTCCAGCTCATCGCAGCATAATTCCATGTGTATGGAGAATTTGATATTGTTATGCTGTTTGCTGTTACAAGATTGTACATTGTTCCGTCTGTCTTTTTGACTTCGACTACAAGTTTGCCTGATTCATTCAAATACAGGGATAAGTTGCCTCCACCCGTTTTATTGTTTGATATAAGATACCTTTTACCGTATCCCCTTGTTGTAAACCAGAATGCCATTGTTCCCGACTCAGGTTTTATATCCGGCTCAATATCATATATAAGTTTTGTTCCGGTGCTTTCCCCTTCTGTATACGGAGTCGCATACCCTTTTTGTTCAAGCTGCACTGCATCAAACCTTCCAAGCTCGTCTCCTTCTACACTACATCCAAGAATTTATCCAAATGTGCTAAAGTACAATTTATTCAGAAATATCCGCTTTTACAATCGGTTTACACCTATAAAACGGATTATGGCCTGCTCCAGTTAATTTCTAAAATATATAAAATCTGATATTGGAATAATTTTGCGTCATGAGATAGCCCTGAATAGCCATACAGACCTCAAATCTGTATGGCTATTTCATTAAACTATGTTATCATTTTTATTGAATCAAAACCCCGATTTAGTTCCATGTATTACCTGCCTCAAAATGCAAAGTCAATTATAGTATCTGTCCTTCATAAGTTCATAAGGACTTGACTTTACATGAATAATTTGGCCTTATAAATATTTAAAGAAGAAAACTGTGCAAACTTTTATGGTACGCATCCGCCAAGTGTTCGTTTTTAATTCTAAATCAACACCTATTTCCTTACTTTTTAATATTGGATGCCTATCAAATATTATTAGTGTAAAGGTTGCTAGATTTTTATTGTATAAAAAATATAAAGGAATCAACAGCCAGGGGTGTAGTATGCGGCTTAGTTTTGTAAACTGTAAAGGGGCAGTCATCTGTTAGACAACTGCCTCACATATCACATATTACATTAATCTTCGACTTAAAAGTATATTTTACTCAAAGCCAATTTATATTTGAGTTGAAATTATAGTTCCACTTGCTCCTAATGAGGAAGATATTTGCGTTTCTATATAACTATCAATTGTTTGAGCTTCCATACTAAGGATTATACTTGCGTACCCGTTGCATAAGAAGTATATGCTTTAAGCAGTCGGTTGGATTTTTTCAAATAGGCTTGTTTATGTTTAAAAAAAGCTGGATGCAAAATATCCAACCTTTTACCATTAACAATGTTTAATTACTCCTTTATACATGAACAGATTATGTTTTGCAACTTACAGGAGCTTTTGAGGTTGACACGCTTAGAACGTTTGAATTAGCACTTTCCTCAGGGATATATTAAATAAACTGCTTCAATAAAAAATAGTAGTCCCAAGAACATTTCAAAAATTCTTCCGGATATAAATCTTCTATCATTAGTGAAATCACAAGGATTGCTTTCATTAAAATCAACGAACCTATCGCTTATTAACTTAATAAAAACATATGCTAGTGTTTCCCAGCTAAAAGCCTTTGGCAACGCTAGCAATCCACCTACAAATAAACGTAGAGACAAATATAGACTTGTTGAAATTGCAATGTAATTTATGAGGCTTCCCCTAACAATAAAAAACATGCTATAAAGTGAAATACTAATACTTATCCAAAACAATATTTTATCAATAATTCTTATCATGTTTCCTTCACTCTAATTTTTGTTTTTCTCCCTATAGTATTCAATTTCCCTTTTACACTGAAGGACGGACTCTTTATCTCCTAATCTTTCATATAAAATAGTCATTGCAAGTAAAACAGGAACTTTATTCTCCTCTTCACTATTTAATAAGCTTTTACATTCCTCAAGAGCAAACTCATAATACTTCTTATCCAAATTTGGCTCAACTAACATACCAATAAAACTCAAACGTGCTTCAAAAGTATCACTAAAGCTACTAATAGTTTTCTTGTAAAAACCTATAAGTTGCTCCATTTGCCTATTCTCAAATAGAACATATAAATATGTAGATTTAATTAATTCTATATCATCTTCTTTTCTTGAGTTTAGATACTTTTCATTATTAACTACTTTGTTTAAGTAACTTAGACTATCAGCAGGATTTGTAGTTGATAGCAGTATACCTAACTTTTCAGCTGAATATAAATCTCCACTTCTGTTGTATTTTACCTTGTATAACTCAGTAGCAACAGAATTCGAATGAAGCACTTCTAAAGCAATATCACCTAGAATATTTATACGAAAATAACTAAATAATAAAGCAAACACAAAAGATAAAGATAATAGAATTATAGCTGCTTTTTTAAGCCTTTGCATATTTAATCCTCCCTTAATATACTCCTACTACTTCACAAGTTGGAAGGGACTTACTATCTCTTCCAACTTGTGAAAGTTTAATATGAAAGCATCCTTTATCTATTCGTAATCAGTGCCTACTGGCAGTTTATAAACCATTTGAATTCCTTTTGTAAAACCAGTCATTCCAAACTTTGCTTTAAGTTTAGTTGTTATTTGCGGATCAACCCATCCAGGAATATCCTTTAATAAATTTTGTTTGCTTTCATCACTTAAATCGTACCAGTTTTTCCCCTTAATATCTATATAGCCAGAACCAAAGGCGGCATCTAATAATAATAACCTATTATTATATATACTTTGACAGCGTTCAATATATTTTTCTTTATCTTCTGTAACACCCTTTATCTCGATTATATTTTCAGTATTTACATTACCGATGTTAACAACATTTATTATGTGGTTCCTTATGTCTCTTGCACAAGCTTCAGCATCATCAGCAATGCTTTTTGTTCTTTTACCTGTAAAGAATGCCTTTATTCCTGTCAACATCCAAGACAAAATACCTTCTCCACCATCAGGGTCATACATATTTACAGGATTGTTTTGACAATATGCAAATAAGTTGTGTCCTAGTAAATCACCAGCACTACCAATTAACGCATCTACATTAATAAATCTGCCCCATTCAGGGTTGTAATAACGTGACTGCAAATAATACAAACCAGTTTCCGTATCGTACCTATAACCCCTATACCGATAAGGATTCTTTTCCCCCACAGTGGTTGCCTGAGTGCCTGATACACTTATTACCTTACCCCATGTATCATAGGTATAGCTTACTACTTCAGCACCGGTATTGTCAATTAATGCTATTATATCTCCTTGACCGTTTTTCACATAGAAGTATTCTTTTCCGTTCAAGTTCATGCTGACAAGGCTTCCGTTTGCATCGTATGTATAATAGATGTCATCAAGATACATTGTTCTTTCATATGTAACCCTGTCTCCCTCCAAGTGGTACTTTGTCGGGTAACCGTTTACAATCTTTTCCGTTCTTATCCCGTCGGCATTATACCTAAATTGAATATTGCCTCCCATTCTTGTCATACTGACAAGGTTTCGGCCCTCTTCCCATGTATATAAATAAGTACCGTCAGAAGTCAGATTTCCTATTGAATCATATAACAAGGATGTTCCGTTATAGTTTGTAAGCTTGTCCTTCCATGTCGGGTCGTATGTGTAGCTGTATACATTCAAGGCATTACTAGGTTGTGAATCCTTATCAGTATAATTATACTCAGTCTTGCTTGTTATATTGCCGCCTACATCATAAGCATAAACATATGTCCTATCCAGCACCTGATTATTCTCTCGGGTTAATTCATTAAGCTCATTGTAGGAATAAGTGATGACTTTGTTTACTCCATTTACTGGCTGGATTATTGACTCTATGTTGCCATTGGCATCATATGTATACGTTATTGTTTTATCTTTATTGGTTAAGCTTTCTAACAGATAAGTTGATGCCCCTCCTGTTTTGTCAATATATGAATAACTTGTCTCATAATTAGCATTATATCCTGTTCCTGCATATGATCCTGTTGTTATTTCTCTTGTTGTTATTCTTCCCAACGAATCATATTGCTTATTTATTGCAGAATTTCTTCCTGCTTGGAATATGCTTTCTATCGCTGTGCTGCTTAGTGCATTTCCTGAATAAGCAAACATTCCTATAAGTCCGTTCAGATTCTTATTTCCATCTATTGTGCTTCCTACTGCTGTTGATGCTCCTGTAAAATTCATGCAGTCCGCAGTACTTCCTGAGACGGTTGTCAGTTGATATTGGCTGTCGGGATTCATTACAGAGAGGTTGCAGGTTAATGTACTGCCACTTTTACTCCATCTCATCGCAGCATAATACCAAGTGTACGGAGAATTTGCTATTGTTATGTTGCTTGTTACAAGATTGAGCATGGTTCCATCTGTCTTTTTGACTTCTACTACAAGTTTGCTTTGTTCATTCAAATACAGGGATAAGTTGCCTCCACCCATTTTATTGTTTGATACAAGATACCTTCTATCGTTTTGGCTTGTTGTAACCCCCCTTGTTGTAAACCAGAATGCCATTGTTCCCGATTCAGGTTTTATATCCGGCTCAATATCATATATAAGCTTTGTTCCGGTGCTTTCCCCTTCTGTGTACGGAGTTGCAAACACTTTCCGTTCAAGCTGCACTGCATCAAATCTTACCGACTCGTCACCTTTTACACTACATCCAAGGATTACTCTTATTTTCTTGGTGTTTGCCGGCACATCGAATCCTCGTTCACTTTTCTTCCACTGTCCGTCATCGACAATATCCCATGTATCACCTTCTGAACCATTTGAAGTTCCATCAGCTTTATAGTATTCAAGCCTTACATGCAAGTCTTTTCCGTTTCTTCCGTAGGTTTTTGTCATAGCACTCAACATAAAGTCTGTTTGCACTGTAAGTGCTGAATTTAATATACAATCCTGATATATAATTGCATCTGTTGAAGTTGCAGTTGGCGTTGATGTAGGTGTAGGTGTTGGAGAAGCATAGAATTCCACACAGTG
>CAYXPB010000306.1:0-6052 GCA_964466645.1 uncultured Acetivibrio sp.
TTTATCCAATTCGTTGATCACGCAACTCAGTTTGATAATTTCAGGTCGAGTTCCTATTATTGTCATCACTTTTAGCATATATCCTCCTTTATTTCGTCCAGTCTTAACAGTAATTCTTTCATGCCTTCCAGATCCAGCCTCTTCGTATTATGTGAATTGTAATCTTCAAATTTCGATACCTTTTCTTCACCTTCTACAAAGTATTTATCGTAATTCAAATCACGAGCGTCGCATGGAATACGAAAATAATTACCCATATCTTCAGATTTTGCCATTTCTTCACGTGTAACCAGGGTTTCGTATAGTTTTTCTCCATGACGGGTACCAATTACTCTTACTTCTGTTTTAGTTTTATATATCTCTTTCAACGATTCGGCCAATACTTCCAAAGTAGCAGCCGGTGCTTTCTGTACGAACAAATCCCCATTTTTGCCATGTTTAAAAGCATATAATACCAGATCCAATGCATCATCAAGTGTCATCATGTATCGTGTCATATGAGGATCTGTTATTGTAATAGGTTTTCCTGCTTTGATTTGTTCAACCCAGAGTGGTATTACCGAACCTCGACTCGCCATTACATTTCCATAGCGGGTACAGCAGATTGTTGTGGTAGCATCATCCCCTAAGGAGCGAGCTTTTGCTATTGCTACTTTTTCCATCATCGCTTTGCTGATACCCATGGCATTGATTGGATAGGCTGCCTTATCGGTACTTAATACCACCACATTTTTCACTCGATGTTCAACTGCGGAATCCAGTACATTCTCTGTTCCGATCACGTTTGTACGAACGGCCTGCATCGGAAAAAACTCACACGAAGGAACCTGTTTCAACGCAGCAGCTTGAAAAACATAATCCACACCACGCATAGCAGTATCAACAGAACGTTTGTCACGTACGTCACCAATATAAAACTTCACTTTTGGATTCTGTAAACGATGACGCATGTCGTCTTGCTTTTTTTCATCCCTACTGAAAATCCGTATTTCTTTGATGTTTGTATCAAGAAAGCGTTTTAAAACGGCATTACCGAAGGAACCAGTTCCTCCTGTGATCAATAGTACTTTATTATCAAATGCTTCCATAGTGTAAGTTATATATTTGGTCTATAAAATCAAGCGTTTGTTGTGTTGTAATATCCCATCGATATTTTTCCGACTCAATTTGTGCATTAAACGCGTTTTCTTTTCGTTGCAAAGGAGATAATAAAAATTCTTTAATTGATACTTTAATACTATTCTCGTTTTCAGGATCGAAATAATAAGCATAATTTTTGACAAATTCAGGCATTGGACCTTTATTAGAGCAAACTAAAGGTCTACCAGAAGTCATTGCTTCAATTACCGTAATTGGCATTGTTTCACATGAAGAGGCATATATGACACCATCACAGGATTCGTAAAAATGTTGTAGTAATTTATCATCGACAAATCCATGATATTTAATAGAATTGCTGTAAGGATAATATTTTTTAATAGCTTGTTCTAGTTCTTTACCTGCCTTAGAATTAATAACTGCACCTATTAGATTGAGTTGTATATGGTAGCCTTCTGCAATTAATTCACTAAAAGCTTTTACGACATTTGGATGATTTTTGTATGTGTGTATTGTCGAAACATATACAAATACAAATGGATTTTTTTGAGTATAGTTTTGTATAGGTATTTGGGTTTTTAAAGGAAAACGAAATTGATTTGAGATCCCATGATATATTAACCTTTGACTGATATTATTTACAAAACCTAATTTTGAATTTATATAATCTTGAGAAAACTTTGAATTGAAAATCAATCCTGAACAGCCTGCAAAGCATTTTTTTTGTTTTAAAGAATTAATATAAAAACGAGCTTTTTCAACAAAATTCATATTACGCCAGTATTCTCTTTCATATAATAACATATTTTGAGGAATTCCAATAACTGGTTTAAACGTACCTAAATAATCTCCAGTAAGTGAATATATTATTGAATTTGCAGGGATAAATCTATCAAAATAAAAAAAATGAAAAATGAGTCGATGAAATATTGTCTTCTCAATAAGTGGATGAGTCTTTTTAATTAATTTCCTGTTATCTGGTAGTTGCTTTAATATTTTGTTTTGTGCGTAAACAATATATAAATTGTCGTCAGAGAGTTTTATGGCTATTGCGATAAACTCTTTTAAATGTGTCACACCACCTCCCATCCCTAGGTTAGTAGCGTTAATTACTATCTTCATAAATAATTCTCAATAAACTTTAACTTAGTTATCTCTCAATTGATACCTAAAATTTTTAAATATTCTTTCCAATCACCAGCATCAACCCAACTGTTTTGAGAGACAGGGAAAACACCAACATTACGACCTTGATTCATTAATGATTCAATAAGATGAGTTATGTGAAAAAATTTATTTTTTGGTATTTCGTCAATTAAATGGGGTTCCAATATATACATTCCGGTGTTAATCTTAAATGTAAGTTCTGGTTTTTCAATTAATTTTTTTAGTTGTCCTTTAATACCAGTTTCAATAATTCCATATGCTATCGGAAAATGTTTAATGGCAGCTACCACCGTTATTTCATTTTTATATGCTTTATGATAATCTAATATTTCAGAATAATCCTGTTCAATTAAAATATCACAATTGCTAACAAAAAAAGTTTGTTTTATTTTACCATTAAGTAAACTTAAACTTCCAGCTGTTCCCAAAGGTTTTTCTTCCTCAAAAAAATTAATATCATAATTCAAATGTTGGTTTATGATGTAAGACTTTATGAAATCTGCTTTGTAATTTACTGAGACATAGAATTTATTACATCCATGTTGTCTGAAACGATCAAAGATATCTTCAATCATAGTTCTTTCACCAATAGGTATGAGTGGCTTGGGTAGTACATTAGTTAAAGGTTTAAGTCGAGAGCCTAATCCACCTGCCATAATTATTACTGGCAAGGAGAATTTTGAAGATGTTTTGGGTTTCTCTTTTCCAAAAAGATCTTCCCAGAAATAAACATTAGCAAGATTCCCATTATTGTCTATAACAGGCATAAATTCAGATCTTATACTTAACATCGATTTTTTTATTTTCTCAACACTATAATCAAGTTTAGCAACAATGTAATCTTTTCTTAGAATAGATTCAATAGTTGTATTCAGATCTATATTATTTATTATAGCCCGTTGGATATCACCAATGGAAATTAGTCCAATAAACTTATTATCTTCTAGCACTATAAGTAGCTTACGCTTGATATCATCCATCTTTTTTAGACAGTGAAGAATGCTAACTTTTTTATTAACTATTAGATCGATTTTCTTATCTTGAGCCATTTGTCCGTATATTTAAAGTCCCAGGTCAGTAATTTCTTTTATTATTCCACCTTCAAAGCTTAATTTTGGTTTCCATCCAAATTCATTTAATATTTTTTTGTTACAACCCATAGTGTCATCAATTTCTGAAATACGACTTGCAAATGAATCGAAAATAAATTTGATTGGTTTTTTAAGATTATTCCCAATTATTTGAGTGACTTCTCGAACAGAATAACTTGTGTTAGAACAGATATTAAATATACCGTAAGATATGTCTGATATAATTGCTGACAAAATTGCTTCAACGACATCTTCAATATGAACATAATCTCGCTTAGGATTAGGATCTTTTAATTCTATAGTTGAATTACCATTCAATATTTGTGAAAATATCGTAGGAATTAAGAATTGTTCATTTTGTCCGTTACCATAAATGTTAAAAGGGCGTAAAATAATTAAAGGAACCCCAAAATCACGGTGGTATCCTTCGCATAACAATTCGCCAATTAATTTGGTCTGAGCATATGGATTATATGCTGCGACAGGATGGCTCTCGTCAATAGGGAGATAGAGAGGCTTTCCGTAAACATATGAACTTACAAATACCATTTTTGCCTTATATTTTTTACATAATTCTAAAGAATTTAGAATGGTAAGAAAATTTGTTCGATAGAAGAGTTCTGGATACTTATACGAGTCAGGGACAAATGACATTCCTGCTAGATGAACTAGTACATCAAATTTACCTATACCTTCAATTACATCTTTTATCGTTAAGTCGTAACCATTTTGTTTGTCAATAGAGTATACTTCAAAGCCATTAACACTGAGTAATGATGTGAGTTTCTTACCAACAAAACCATATCCTCCTGTAATTATGACACGAATATCATGCATTTTACAAAAATTAAAGATTATATATTTGTGCTTTATATTTGAGAAGATTATCGGTTTTTAAAAACCATTTGCATGTTTCTAATAATCCATCTTCAATAGAAAATTTTGGACGCCAATCTGTTAAAGATGTTATTAGGCTGTTGTCTCCGAGTAATCTATGTACCTCTGAATGTTCTGGTCTGATACGTTGTTCATCTGTTGTGAATTGGGTATCACTATGCATAATTTCCTTAATAAGATTTAGTGTCTTTTGCATTGATATCTCACTGTTTGAGGCAATGTTTATCTCTTTGCCTATTGTTTTATCGCATTCTGCAATAGATAAAAAACCTTGTACGGTGTCTTTAACGTAATTAAAATCACGAGTAGGTGTTAAATCACCAAGTTCTATTACTTTTATACCATTTGCTATCTGTGTGATAATTGTTGGGATAATGGCTCGTGCAGACTGCCTAGGACCGTAAGTATTAAACGGTCTAACGATAGTTATTGGTATATTGAAAGAATTGTAGAAGCTCATAGCAATAGCATCTGCACCAATTTTGCTGGCCGAATATGGAGATTGAGGTTGCTTTGGGTGTTTTTCATCAATAGGTACATATTGTGCTGTTCCATAGACTTCCGAAGTGGAAGTACTCAATACACGTATTTTTCCTAATTCTCTGGCGGCTTGGCACACATTAAGCGTACCTTTTATGTTAGTATCTACATAACTATCTGGTGTGTGGTATGAGTATGGTATTGCTATTAATGCTGCTAAATGAAAGACAATTTCAGTTCCTTCAATAATATGCTTAACAAAATGAGAATCACGAATATCCCCAGTAATAATTTCAAGGTTTGGATTTGCTGGGATATCTTCTAACCAACCCCAATAATTAAAAGAATTATACTGTGCAAGAGCGCGAACTTTATATCCGTTCTCCAATAAAAGCTCAGTCAGATGAGAGCCAATAAATCCATCAGCACCAGTAATTAAAGCAGATTTCATATTTATATATTATTAACAAGAATTAAGTTAATTAGTAGTATTTCTTTATAACTAGCTGAGAAACAGAGTAAAACATTAATGGTCAGTGTTCGAGTTCAATTACACTTTGAGCAATATTATCATTTTATCCTTTACTAAAATTAAAATTTCAGTACAATCTTCCTTCTAAAAAAAAGAAAAATGATTATAGATAATAAAATGAATAGATTTCCACCTCTATTCCCTAAACGAAAATAAAAAAGGCCAGAAGTCATAAAGAAGAAGTATAGGGAAATTATTGAGAACTGTGAAATATAATACTTTCTATATATAGTTTTGATTTCCTTGAAAATCATATAAAAAATTCCAACTATAAGTATTGTTGCAATATAGCCACCATTTTTATAAAAAGTACCAACATAACCAGCAAAATTGTACTTATACGCCATTGAAACATCTCTTACGCTTTCTTCGTAATCAAAAAACCAAGAATAAAAAAGAGGAAATGATCCTTTTCCATAAGTAAAAGTATCATGATATTTAAGAACATCATTAAAAGTAAAGGGTTGCATTGAAAAATAATTTAACCCTCCCATTTGAAATACGGCAAAATAATCTGCATTACCTATACGTAGGAATCTATCTAATGAAATAACGATAAAAAAAGAAATAAATAATACTCCTAATAAAACACTCAAAATTTTTATTCTCTTTTTCAGCTTATCACTTATACTATCTTCAAATAAAAAATATGATAATATAAAAGATAAAGAAAACAAAACAACACCATCTCTTCCTGAAACAGTTAACACATTGACAACAAAGCTGAGTGCCCCTAACAGCATAGAAAACGTAATGAATTTATTCCATTTATTTATTAATCCAACAA
>CAYXPB010000307.1:0-6013 GCA_964466645.1 uncultured Acetivibrio sp.
GTCAAGACTTATTCCCATCCTTTTAGTCAATTGGTATATTATTTCCCCAGTAGCTGCTGCACTAGTTTTTACAAGGTTTACTGAAGCAAACTCTGTATTTGTAGTATGATGATCAATGTTTATAGTAAAATCCTTACTTTCAAATATCTTAATCCTCTTTCCAAGCCTTGCAAGATCACCAGTATCGAGTGCTATTACTAGATCACATTCCTCTGTCTGGCCTTTAAAAACTTCAACATATTCTTTTCCCGGTAAAAAATCATAGGTGTACGGAATTTCTTCTTCTATATACACTCGAACATACTTTCCTATCTTACTTATAGCTAACGCTAAAGCAATACTTGAGCCCAATGCATCCCCATCAGCAAAAACATGGGGCAAAACGGCAATACGTTCTGCACTTTCTATGGCTTGGATAATTCTCTTTTCTATCATATTCATACCTCTCAACTAAATATGGTTTCCAAAATAATTTACAAGGTCATTTCAAAAAAATGGTGCATATTATTGTAAGGTTGAGGACATATCCCCAACCTTACAATATTAAATAAATACAATGTTAAAAATCCAAGGGCACTAATCTTCATGCTTGACAGCATCGTTTATAAGCTTTGATATATAAGCCCCATGCTCGATTGAATTGTCTAACTCAAACTGAACTTCCGGAGTGTATCTCAGCTGAATTCTATGCCCAACTTCACGCCTTATAAATCCGGCAGCGCTTTTCAATCCTTCAAGTGCATTCTTCTTTTCCTCATCATTTCCCATTATGCTTACATAAACTTTCGCATAACGCAAATCCTTAGTAACATTTACGCTAGTTACACTTATCAAACGAGAAAGTCTCGGATCTTTAAGCTCACTCTGTATTATTGCACTTATTTCTCTCTTTATCTCTTCCGAGATTCTTACTATTCTATCCATAAAACCACTCCTGTTTTGTCACATTAGGACTATCTTTTAACCTCTTCCATTGCAAAAGCTTCTACAACATCTCCATCTTCAAGGTTATTGCACTTTTCAATTGAAAAGCCGCATTCAAATCCTTGTGCTACTTCCTTAACATCATCCTTGAATCGTTTTAACGAAGCAAGTTTGCCTTCATGTATAACAATTCCATCTCTAACCAATCTAATCTCTGAGTTTCTTGCAACTTTTCCGTCAACAACATACCCACCACCAATAGTACCTATACCTGATACTTTAAATATCTGCCTTACTTCAATATGGCCTGTTATGACTTCTTTGAAGGTAGGTTCAAGCATACCTTTCATAGCTGCCTGAATGTCTTCTATCGCATTATATATTATTCTATAAAATCTCAAGTCAACTCCGACATCTTTTGCTATTTCTGTAACATTTACTGCCGGTCTTACATTAAATCCTATAATTATTGCATTTGAAACCTGAGCCAAAGCAACGTCAGACTCCGTAACAGCTCCAACTCCACCGTGAATTATATTAACCCTTACTTCCTCATCGCTGAGTTTTTCTAAGGATTGTTTAACAGCTTCAACAGAACCTTGAACATCCGCCTTAACAATTATGTTGAGTTCTTTAACCTTACCCTCTTTAATCTGGTTAAACAAGTCATCAAGTGATACTCTTGCTGAGGATTTCAAACTCTGCTCCCTTTGTTTGAGTTTTCTCTTCTCTGCCAACTGTTTAGCTATTTTCTCATCGGTTATGGCATAGAATATTTCGCCCGCTTCCGGCACTTCAGGTAGGCCCAAAATTTCAACAGGAGTAGAAGGTCCCGCTTTTTTAATCTTGTGCCCCTTATCATCAACCATAGCTCTTATTCTACCAACTATAGTTCCGGTTACAATTGAATCCCCAATATTTAAAGTTCCTCTCTGTACAAGTATTGTAGCTGTAGGTCCTTTATCCTTGTCAAGCTTTGCTTCAATCACAGTACCTTTTGCCTGTTTGTTCGGATTAGCCCTAAGTTCAAGCATATCAGCAGCTAGCAGTACCATTTCCAAAAGAGTCTCAATATTAGTTCTCTGCTTAGCTGAAACTTCAACACATATTGTGTCTCCGCCCCATTCTTCTGAGACGAGGCCATGCTCTGTAAGTTCCTGTTTAACTCTATCAGGATTTGCACCCGGTTTGTCTACCTTGTTAATAGCAACAATTAATGTAACATTAGCAGCCTTTGCGTGATTTATTGCCTCAATTGTCTGAGGCATAACGCCATCATCGGCGGCTACAACTAAAATAGCAACGTCTGTAACCTGTGCTCCTCTTGCTCTCATCGCAGTAAAGGCTTCATGACCCGGTGTATCTAGAAATGTAATATTCCTATTATTGAGCTTGACCATATAAGCGCCTATGTGCTGTGTTATACCACCCGCTTCACTTTCACTTATATGGGTTGACTTTATAGCATCAAGAAGCGAAGTCTTACCATGGTCAACGTGACCCATAACAACAACAACCGGTGGTCTCGGTTCATATTGAGACTTGTCTTCTTCCTCTTCGTCATCAAATAAAATGTCTTCCTCATTTATAACTACTTCTTTTTCTGCCTTAACTCCAAACTCATCAGCTATAATAGCAGCAGTATCAAAATCAACTTCCTGATTTAAAGTTGCTAATATTCCTAAACCCATCAACTTCTTTATAACTTCTGCCGCTGCCTTTTTTAGTGATTCAGCAAGTTCTTTAACTGTTAAAGTTTCAGGTATTTTTATTGAAGTTAGTACTGCTCTCGGTGGAATATACTTTTCCGCCTTCTTAACTTCCCTTCTCGGTCTCTTTGTTTTCTTAACATCGTCTACATAGAACTCTTGAAGAATAAAGTCATCGGATAATACCTGAGATACCTGTTTCTTACCAGTAAATACATTCTTAATGGGTTTGGTATTTTTATTGCTTTTTACGTTGGTGCCTTTGGCTATGCTTGTTTTTGGAACTTCTTTTTTAAGTTCTCTCTTTGTATCTTTAGCCATATCCTTATTGGAAAACTCTCTTCTGATTTCACTTCTTTGAGAAGTCACTTCTTCTTTCTTAGCTGCAGGATCAACCTTTGGAATGTCTAGAGGCTTATTAGATGCATAATTGGACCTATTTGGTGAGCCTCCTTGTCTATTCGATGAATAATTCCTATCCTTATCATTAAATGGTCTTCCGCCCTGTCCTTGCCTGTTTTGATTATTTTGATTGTTTTGGTTTTGATTATATGGCCTATTATTCTGATTATAGGCTGGTCTGTTGTTTTGATTATACGGCCTATTATTTTGATTTTGTGGCTGTCTATCACCATATGCAGGCCTATTATTTTGATTTTGTTGTTGCCTATCACCATATGCAGGTCGATTATCTCCAGTTTTGACATCCGTTGTATTGCGATTATCAAAATTCCTTTGCTGGTTATTATCCCCGCGGTTATTGTTATACCTGTCGTTATTTCTAGGGTTTTGAAAACCATTGTTTTTATTATCCCTATTATTTGTGCTATTATTCTGGACCGCATTTTCCGACGTTTTCACCTCGGGTTTGGTTTCCATTTTTGCTTCATCTTTATTTTGTGAATTGGCTTCATGCTTTTGAGCCTCTTCACTACTTTTTACTTCAAAACCTTTTGTTTCTGACTCTAATTGAGAAACAGGTTTTTCATCAACCTTTACAGCTGAGTTCTTTACTTCCTCATTACTAAGCGTTGATGCTTTAATTTGCTGCTTTTGTTCAACAGCTACTTCTTTATGAAGTTCCTTTGATACTTCTTTATGAGTATCACCTTTTTCATGCGAATTTACTATTTTCGTAACCTCCTGTTTCTTTTCTACTTCTATAGGCCTCTTGAATTCAGGTTTGGAATCTCTGACAAATCCGGGTCTTAACCCTGAATTTGAAGTTGAAACCTTAACATAATCATTTCTCTTCTTTTTTGAATAATCATGGTTGTCAACTTTTTTTGCAGGATTGTTATTGTTTCTATCCGGATTAACATTCCTCACCTCGTTATCCGAGTCCACTATTATCTCAGTTGTTCTTATAATTCTTGGTGCATTTTTTGCTTCTTTTCTTGGTGCATTTTGGGCTTCTTTCCTTGCTTCCTTAATACTCTCATTGGCGTTCATCTGCAATAGCTTCTTTTCATCGCTTTCTTCCTTATGCTTTATAACACCAATATGATCATATAGAGCTTCAAGCTCACGTTCTTCCAGCAAACTCATATGATTTTTAACGGCAATATTTATTTCCGCCAATTTTTCCATGAGCCTTTTACTGGTTGTATTCATTTCTTTAGCGAGTTCATATACTCTTTTTTTTGTCAATATTTTCACCCCCGCATCCATTATTGACACTTAAATCAATCATTTCTTTCAATCTTTTTGAAAAACTTTTATCCAATATCGCTACCACCGACCTTATATTTTTACCGGTAAACTTCCCCAGCATATCTTTTTGTCCGAATATCCTTATATCTATATTTTTATAATCACAGGCATCTGTAAATTTCTTTTTTGTATTGTGAGAAGCATCCTCAGCAACAATAACCAAGCTCACTGATGAACCCTTTAAAGCTCTCTCACAGGTTTCATCACCTGCTATAAGCTTTCTTGCCTTTGTTGCCAGCCCCAAGAAAGAATATATTTTATCCGTCATTCCCTTCCTCCAATTCATTTTCGAGATCACAGTATATTTCTTCACTTATTGAATTCTCAAAAGCTTTCTCAAAACGCTTGGCTTTTCTGGCTTTTTGAAAGCACTCACTATTCTTACATATGTATGCCCCCCTGCCAGCTTTCTTTCCGGTAAAATCAACGGATATCTCATTCTCCTTGTTTTTAACTACACGAATAAGTTCCTTCTTAGGCTTCATCTCCTGACATCCAAGGCACATACGCATTGGAACCTTCTTTTGCTTCAATATAAATCACATCCCCAGTTGCAAGTTTAAATATTATTAAGGAACGTCTATATGTTTCTCGAATAACATTTACACTCCCTGTTTCTTCTTTTTCGAGAACTCATGTACCTAAGTCTATCGTTATTCTTTGACTTTTATTCAAAATTTTCTTCATCCGGCTCATCTTCAGCAAACGCCGATTGGAAACCTCCATCAAAGTTAAGAAGTTGCTGCTCAATAGTTGCTCTAAGTTGAGACTCGCTCTTAATATCAATTTTCCAGCCCGTCAACTTAGCTGCTAATCTTGCATTTTGTCCTTCCTTGCCAATCGCTAGCGACAACTGGAAATCAGGCACGGTAACTTTTGCGCTTTTTTCCTCTTCATTGATGTCAACACGTACGACTTTAGCAGGACTCAAGCTGCTTGAGATATATTCCTTAGGATTATTGCTCCATTTAATTATGTCTATTTTTTCTCCTCTAAGCTCATCAACAATAGCCTGAACTCTTGTACCTTTCTGTCCAACACATGCTCCAACCGGATCCACATTGTCATCTTTGGAATATACGGCAATTTTTGTCCTTGATCCCGGTTCCCTCGAAATGCTTTTTATCTCAACAACGCCCTCATGAATTTCAGGAACTTCCAGTTCAAAGAGTCTCTTTACCAACCCTGGATGTGTCCTTGAAACCATAATCTGAGGACCTTTTGTAGTCCTTCTCACCTCGATTACAAATACTTTTATCCTGTCATTAAATTTATATTCTTCACCTGATATTTGTTCTGTAGGTGCCAACATAGCCTCAGTCTTACCAAGATCTATTATTACATTCTTTTTTTCGGTTCTTTGAACAATACCAGTTACTATTTCAGCCTCTTTATTGGAAAATTCGTCAAATATAATTCCCCGTTCAGCCTCTCTAAGTCTCTGTACAACGACCTGCTTTGCCGTCTGTGCAGCTATTCTTCCAAATTTCTTAGGAGTAACTTCCACCTCAGCCATATCTTCTTCATCTAGATCAGCATTTATCTTTTTGGCATTTTCAATAGATATATCCAAAAAATCATTCTGTGGATCACTTGTAACCCTTTTTATAGCATACACCTTAAAATCACCTGTTTGAGGATCTATAGATACACGGACATTTTGCGAA
>CAYXPB010000308.1:0-6010 GCA_964466645.1 uncultured Acetivibrio sp.
CATTTAGAAAATTTTTGTCGAGTTTTCTTAGACCATTATATTTCTTATCAATCCTTTTTTTTCAATTATGTCCTTGCACTTTTTGATAACCTTGTATAATTCATCTTGTTCTAGCAAAGTAAAAAGTACGCTCTTAATTTCTCTAATTTCAACATCATTGAAAGTACGTTTTTTAGTTTTATCAATATCTCTTAATAATTGTTTTTTAGTTGGAATATCACTAAATCTCTGTCCTGTAAAAATATTCGTTACAATACAATCAATACCATTTGTTGTCACTGCATACAAAGCTGAAGGAGTATCAATTAATTTAGCATAACTAGCTGATTGTAGAATATCTTTCTCAGTTAAAGACTTATTCGGACTTTTAGTATCAATTACTAGCTCAATTCTGCCATTAATTATAATCTCTATGTCAGAAAAAACTGTTGTCTTTTTTGTTCCGATGTTAACATCAATAGCATTTTCAAACCTCATATCTTCTGATGAATAGCCTAATTGATTTAAATATTTTAGCAAAACCTTAACTTTTAAATCTTCCTCGGATTTAATTTTTGAATTAAAGTCAGTTATATTTTCAAGTATCCATTCCTTAAAGCCCATAAGACCCTCCAATAATATTTTTTGCATCATGGGGTAGTATATAATTTAGCAACCCACTGCATTTATTATTTTAGCATAACAAAAAAGTTTTTCCAATATGGAGCGGCTCTATTATAGCTATTTAATCCTGTTGGAATCCTTTTAAGTATTTATGATAGAAACAATGTCATCATAAGTGTATGAAAATTTTTTTAATATTGTATCTTTTTATAAGGATGTATAGAGTATATAAATGTTCTTGGATAAATTCATTAGTCTCATTTGAATTACAAATATTTATCTGACTTGTCTTCCATAAATAAGATTTATCATAAAACTTCAAACGGCTCTAGGTCTAAAAAATGAAACAGAATTACATAAAGACTGTCCTTATTGCATTTTCTTAAACCTTTAGGCTAAATCATTAGGTATTGTAAATGTGAAAAGCTTTTCTTGTAGTAGTTTTTTAATTGCTTAGTTTTTTCATGTAATTTCTTCAAAGACTCTAAAAACTACTTACAGGGCAGGAAAGGAATACAATAATATCTATTATCGTATTTCCTTCCTGCTCTGACTCTGCATGTATCTTCAAAGACACTTTGCAAGAGCCTTTGCAAGAGCCTTTGAAGATACATGTGAAGGTTCTTATAGTATGACTTCGTCAGTACTTCTAAAGAATGTGGGACAAAAAAGTCTGGGATTTGCTTCGTCAGGGGCTTTACAAGCAGCTTCGTAGAAATACTTTTATAGATCTCTGTCAGTATATGTTTTCTGAAAAGAAAATCCGCAAAAAGCATTGAAAAAGGGCGAAAATGTTGTCCTACTTCCAAAATAAGAAATCCAGTATTGATGCGCCTTAAACCTCCCTCATGCCAAAGTTGTACTCTTCCGGCTGTTGTCCTACTGTGCCGAAAGACATTGAATTGATTTTCTATCAGGTAATGCAAGGTGTTGTTCATCCACTTTATGACGTTCACAGCCTCCATCCTTTCCAGTGGAGTATTTTGAACAGATATATACTTTTTTATTTCGTTCCTTCTTGGCTCTGTATTTCCAATTGCAAAGCCCACAGTATCCTTACAAAAGCATAAATTTTACATTTTGGTAGCAATGTTATTTATGACAATATTTGTATTTTGTATTCTTTTTATTATCATAAGGTGTAAAATTGTATTTTGAAACATATATAATTGAAAAATAATGTTTTAAGAGGTAAAATATATTTAATATTAAAATCTGTGAGGGATAAATTTTGAAAAGATTTGCATATCAATATTTAGATGGAAACTGTACAATGACAAATGTATGGAAAGTGAGAAGAGTCAAGCATGAGCAACCACATTTATATAATAAATTAGTGTTCAAAAGTACTCATAAAAAAGATTCTAACAGAATAGTAATGTCTTTTGTTGAGAGAAAGCCAAATAATTATTTTAAGTATTTAAATACTGACGGTGCTAAATCTCATGAAGGACATGATGTTACACTGACACATGAGATATGCCAAAAAATCATATCCGAATTGGAAATTTTAACATTTCAGTGTGGTAATGATATTTATAAAATTTATGTTTCAGATTGTGAAATTGAGAAGGAAATTAAAACACCTCAAGGCAATTATTTTGTAGATATATTTGTAGAATTTAACAAATCAGAGCCGGAGTCATTAGTTCTACAATGGAATGGCAAAGTTGCTATTGAGATATTTGTTACTAATCCAGTAGCACCTGTTAAGGTTGATGATTTATACAATGTTGGGATACCTATTATTCAAGTTCATGTGTCTGACAAATTAAAAATAGATGAGTCAAGGGAAATAAGCGAGGAAGAGATTTTACAAAAAGAAAACTTTATTGCTGGGTATTTTAGAAAAGTAATTTACGGAAGGGTATTAAAGAAATATTATTCTAAGGGGTATTTAGAAATGAAGGAAATTGAAGAACTAAAAAACCGGGTTTCACTACTTGAAAAACAGATGAATCAAAAAAATGATGAATCGCAACAACTTATTTTACAAATCAAACAATTGAAAGCTGAAAATGATAAATTGAGACAGCAGAAAAACGATTTAGAGAAGACAGTAATGTTGTTTGATGCGGAAAACAAGAAGTTAAAGGAGTCATTTTGGTACAAGTTGTCCAAGCTTATAAAAAGATAATCGATTTTGTTTTAAACATCTTATCTTTGTAGGGAAATCCCTATACAAAAATATATTATGGAAATATTTTGCTATGTTGTATATGCAATTAACAATTCTAAATATAAAAATTTCTTTAAGAATAAAGAAAGAGCCGGAACCATTTTCTGAATCCGGCTCTTTTTGTATTAGTACTATTGTCTTATTCTTCATGCCTTTCCTTACTATATTTTGAAATCCAACCTCTTTTGGAGTATAACTCTCCATAAAGCCCATCACTTTCATCTTGAAGTCTATCAATTGTGCCATCTTTAGTAGTAATTCGCAAATCCATTTCCTTGCTTTTATCAAACATCCAAAGAAAATTATGAATAGTAGAATCAACAATCTTAGGCATAATCCAAATTAACGCTTCTAGTTGCTCTTTTGTTAATAATGCAAGTTTTTCTTGAACAACATCAGCAGTAATTCCTTTAGATTTCCCTTCAATGATGTTGTCCCAATCTTTAATAGTTAAATCTCTGACTTTTTCAATAACATTGTGTCCAAAAAAATCAAGTTCATTCATAGCAATATTCCTCCTAGTTCCAAGGTATTCTTGTTGGATATCTGACTCCTTGTTTTCTTAAATCCCATAAAGCTTTTGCCGTTAGACTTCTTGCTTCTTGAAACGTTGCACCACCAGCACGTAAAGATTCTACTGCAACTCTTGTATGTTGTTTAAGAGTATTTGGAAGTCTACTATCAGCTAAATTGTCAAACATTTGTCTCTGCATTCTAGCCATATCTGGATGATGTGTCCACCCTCTACTACTCATAAAGTTTTGGCTTAAAGTCATAGCAGTATCAGGGTCGTAATTAGGATGATTCTTAAAAGCTGCTTTTGAATAAATATGATGTCCGCCGACAGGGTCATATGTTCCAATGCCTGTAACGGGTTCTTCCAACTTTCTAATAACATCTCCAAAGGAAGTCTTTTTGGGAACTCCACCACCAACATTATTGCCTGCCCTTGTAACTTCAAGGTAGTTTTTTTGTATTGCATTTTTAGGAAGTTCTGGAATACCAACTTTCCCAAAATCACCAATATTATCTGCTAATCTAATACCAGTTGATGCTTCAACTAAACTATCTGATTTTTTTAGTGCTGAAATTGTATCTGCAAATCCATCAAGTCTTTTCATTCCCATTCCAGCATCGTATAAGTCGTCCATTTTATTTACTAGATTTAAAGCATCATATAGCTTATCTAATTTTTGAATCTGTGTAACTTTTGTAATTGCTGTTTCAGGAACTCCAATAAATGATGCGACGTTTAATGTACCATCTGTAATGATAGCAGTTTTTTCTCTTAAGCTTTTGCTATTAAAGTCATTTATTGCATGTGTAGCCATTTCATTAGTCGTTTGTGCTACTATATCTTTATTATCCATTGCCCATTTAACATCAGATTTAAACTGTTGAACCTCTTCATTAACCGTTTCGGAAACAATGTCTCTATTATTATAAGCCCACCTAACATCATTACCAAAGTTAACTGCATTTTGTTTTATGCCGGAAGCTGTTTCAGACATGTAAGAGGTTGTTCCGCCAGCTAAATATTCGCTATTGTTATAAGCCCACTGAACATCGTTTGCAAAATTACCAACAGATTGGTAAGCACCTTGAGACACAAATCTCATTGTTCCATCAGCAACACCAATAGTAACTTCTTTAGCATTGCTTGCAAATTTCCTCCAATCCTGACCACTTAAAACATTAAAATGGCCTGTTGGGTCGTAATAAATCAATGGGTTATTAACGCAGTAAGTATACAGATTCAAGCTCAATGGGTCATTGGCTGTGCCTGTATATGTATCCTCCTGCAAGAACCTTGCAACCTTAGGGTCATACATTCTGGCATTGAGGTAATACAACCCTGTCTCCTCATCATACTGATATCCGGCATAAGTGATATTATTGTTTACGTCTCCGGTTGTTCCTGTAGGGTCAATGTTTCCAAATGCATCATAATAGTAGGTAGCGTCAACGTTGCCAGTTGCAACATTAATCAACGCTGTTACGTCTGCGTGACCGTTATACATATAGTAGTAAGACTGACCGTCAGCAGTTCTCATCAACAGGTTAGTTCCGTATATATTTCTGTTCACCTTATCGGCTTGACCTGTCTTCGACTCTACCTCAAGAACAACCTTATCAAACTCGGCAGATTAAATTTTAATAATTTTTCAAGTTACCTTCACTTCAATTGTCAACGATTGTTATAAGTCGGCTTGATTCTAGCTCTATTCCTTTAAACTGTCCATTGTCAGTATGTTCATATACTTTTAATTTTAGATAAACTTCATATGTACCAGATTTAATTGAATACTCTTCTACCTTATCATAAACATTGTAGATTACATAGTGTGGCTTTGATGGTGTTATTATAAATGTGTCATTTGGTATTCCTAAATGGCATGTTCCGTAAATACCCAGTTTGGATTCTTGTTCTTGCATTAAATGAATTGCTTTCAAATCAATTTTTTCGGCTATTTCTGTATCTTTATCGGATGTTATTTTTGCTATAACAGGAATCCATTTGTTATCAACCTTATATTTTTCATCTACAAATAAAATTTCTAATTTCATTGAATACCCCTCCAACCATTATAATAATTCGTAAATATAGACATATCTTCAGGCGATAACCCAAGTTTGCTTCCTTGCCATAGATTTGTGGCAGTAGCGAATTTTTCAACAAACTCATCACTAAGGTTATACCATCCTTTTGGAGTAAGACCCAATTTATTATATTGTCTCAGATGTCTTACTTCATGAAGTATAGTATTTGCCATTATTCTGGAGTTTCCAAAGTTTTTATTAAGTTCAATAATACCTTTTCCTTTATTATCTAAGTTAAATACTCCAAGGTCTGTTTTTGAATTCATAAATGTATGATTTGTTGAATTATATAAATCTTTTATTTTATCGGCATAGGACTTACCAAAAGCATTTTCAATTTCAGCAAATGCAGCTTCAACTTTCTTTGTTGTACTTAAATTTGCAAATCCTTCATCTAAAGTGCCAATTACATCTGATTGAGATATAGTTTTTTTTGCAAATCGTCCACCAAATCCTGTTTTAGCAAACGTACTAAATCCATCTGAGTATGAGTCTGCTTCATTTATTGTTTTAAGTAAAGGTTTTACTTTGTCGGCAGACTTGAATACACCTACAAGTGGGAGTAAAGAAAATGCATCAATTGCAGTTCCACCAACATGTCCCCAAGACCATTTCCAGTTTGTAAAA
>CAYXPB010000309.1:0-5969 GCA_964466645.1 uncultured Acetivibrio sp.
TATATTCCACTTCATTTTATACAAATTTTGCAATCCAATCAACAATTTTATTTCTCTGACATGTATTTTTTACCTACTAAGACCAAAGGCTAAAATGCAAATTCCTATACTATTAAATTAGTTTAGATTATATAAGCGCGCGCATTATATCGTGGTCCTATTTCTGGAACCAGTCTATATACTACAATATTTTATTTTATTTGTCAAATAATAATAATTTATACAAATACGCTTGCGCATTTGTATAAATTATGTATAATATTATCATATTCTAGAACATAATTACAATAAGGAGTGACTTAATGATGTCAAAACTAAGAAAAGCACTATGTTTTATTTTGTTTTTTGCTATAGGAATTTCCCTTCTATCAAATTCTTTTGCAATGACAACGAGTGATGTGGACAACATAAAAATAATAGGAGTAAAAGAAAATTCGGGAAAGAGTATTCCTAGTGTCTCAGTAAAAGAGGGTAATTATTCCCATGTAATAGAAAGCAAGTACATACCGTTAGATAACAAAGCCTTTTTTGTATCCTCAGAAAACAATGAAAAAATGTTGATTAGGATGTCTGCAAGGGTTCAGAGCAAACCTTCTGCTATTGTAGGTTATAATCAGAAAGACAGATATATAGAATATTTGCCTTATAATTATGATGAAAAACAGCAAACAGTAGAATTTACTGCCGACAATAATATGTTGATTATTCCGGTAAAGAATAATTTAATTTTAAAAAAAGGCTCTGAAAACAAAATTGGTATTCAAGCAATCAGCACATCCGATAAAAACTTCAACATAGTCAGTAACTACAATGGTAAAGTATCTGTAAATATTCAGACACTATACAATTCAAGCGACAAGTTTTATTATAAAGTATATAGAGAAAATACATTAGTAAAGGATAAAACATATATAACCAGTTCAAATTTTTCTACATCCTTCATTATTAGAGGTGTTTACCGCTTCGAATTATTTAAACAAAACTCCTTTTGGCTTGATACAAAACTTTGGGAACAAGAGGTTTATGTTGAACCAAATCCTTTAAGCTCAAGTATTAAAAGTACTCTCAATGGATTAGCATATCAATACGCCCCCATTTTGATATTGAGTCAAAACGAATCTTACAAACCAATACAATTAACTGATATTTTTAGCAATTCCTCTTATAGAATAGCTTTAAATACCAAAAACGGGACAAGTAAATTTTCATTACCCGCAATTAAAAATTATATGAGATATAACGGTTACTCAAAGGCACTTTTTGAAGGTCATTGGGGGTTAGGAACAACAAGTGATTCCTTAGAAGATCTTCCAATATCGTCATATGAACCTCACATTTACTATTCTTACTGTGCTACAAATACAAACTATATAATCAACTATCACTTTTTTTATAGTTTTGATCCAAAAACACCTTCCACAACTATAACCGCACACAATTTTGATAGAGAACAAATCTCTATTACTTTTAACAAAACAACTCTCCAACCAGAAAATATATATTTCCCTCAACACTTAATGAATAGCGTTATGGGTTTACGTTCTGACTCAGGTTCCGCGATAAATAATGTACAAAAAGATAATAACAATACCTTAACAGATACCTGGACCGGATACGTAAAAATGGCATTTTCACTTGCAAAAAACAATAATATGGTGTATGAAAATTCTCATCCCATTATAGCTATAGCAGAAGGTTCACATGCACCTTATCCGCTAAGTGGCATTTATGTGATAAATGGTTCTAATGAACCCGCAGGCATGACAGATTCAACTATTAATAAAAATTGTTTTCTTATTCCTTCTGGAGTTTACAATGAGGAAGTAAGCACAAGTTCTTTTACTTCAAAGAATTTTTACAATTTGTCTGCTTTGCAAATTGACAATATAACTAGCGGTGGAACAAGCTGTAGTAGTCTTAACTTACTTGCATTCAGTGGTGATTGGGTAGATATTGTCGGCTTAGACAACGAGAAATTTCCTCCATTAGTTGATATTATGAGAAACGTTGAAAAATATATTGATGAATCAATGAAGTCAAATAAACATACCTTTACAATGACAAATATTCCTTCAAATATTATTTCAAGAACCAATAATATCAAGAAATATCTTGATGATAATTTGAATAATTAGTGGTTAGCTGGATCAGCTTTTGGATTTATTAAAGATATATTTATGCGAGTGCCCTTATTAACAAGGGCACTTAATTTTTAAAAATTTATAAAGTTATTTAATATACTTGACTCTTCATCTCCATCAACTTATTATTAATGCTTTTAAACCATAAGGTACTAATAACTATATGGTAGTCTTTCTATAATCCCAAGAACATATCTATTTAAAATCGCTAAGTCTATTGAATCAATATTATTGTCACCATTTAAATCCGCATTAGATATATTATAGCTATCAGGTAGTTGATGATAAATACCTAATATAAATCTTTCCATAAGACCTAAATCTGTGAGGTTAATTTTACTGTAGTACTGCATATTAAATTCTTATAAATTCAAGCAATTACTGCAAATTAATTTCTGGTTTTCAAACACACATATGATTTTTCTGTGTCGTAGATTACAGCATTTTTTTATCTGCTATTGACCTTTATTTCCATATCTCTTATAGTGGTAAATATAGCAAAAAGAGAAAGAAGCACCTACCACAGTAACTCTTTCTCTTTCTCTCGATGCTATAAAATATAACATCAAGGGTACAATATAATGATAAGAGTTTTCAAGCTGTTCTGCAAGATAAATTTTATAAATATTTCGGCTAAGGATTTTTTCTTAAATCCATGTCGGGGTTCCAGATATCAAAGTATAGATGCCCTTGTTGCAATACTAAATACCCCGACTGGAAAATACATTCTGAGTACAATAGATATCTTGTATCTTATGAAAATGGCTGTGTTATATCCTATCAAATCACAATTACAAGATACCAATGTTCATCTTGCGGACATACTCATGCAGTACTTCCGGGATCAATAATTCCATACAGTTGCTACAGCTTTCTTTTCATTATTGCAGTCATGAAGGATTATTTTAGCAAATCACTTGCTGTAACAGATATATGTGACAAATATAACATATCTATATCTACACTTTATTCTTGGAAAAAACTATTTTTAGATCACAAAAAGCTCTGGCTTGGTTTGCTTGAAGATGCTTGCACATCCTCTTTAAAATTTGCTGATTCTATTTTTTCAGGAGCTTTGTTATATTCTCTTGATGAGTTTTTTCAAATATCAGGTAAATCGTTTATGCAAGGATCACACATTAAAAAGGCTAAATATAATCCGCCATAAGATATTTATATTTTTACATTTAACCATTCACATAATATCGAAATTCCTTTCTGTTTATACCACTGTTATGATGTGGACAGGAGGTGATTTGTGTCATGAAAGACACTTTTAACGACAAAGATTTTAGTAAGTCAGTAGAAATTGCACACATGCGCTTTGGTGCCATAGCTCCTGTAATACAGGGGTTATTTACCGAGCCTACAAAAACAGCCTACTACAAAAAGATAGCGGAGAAGCCTTTTAAAATGCAAAATGGAAGAGAAATTTTTTACAACTACAATACATTTGAAAAATGGGAAGGCCGCTATAAAATGTATGGCATGGATGGGCTTATGCCAAAGGCTCGCTGTGATTTAGGAGTACCTCGTGTTTTGTCTGATACAGCCATAGAAGAGATATTCCGCATAAAACAGCTCTTTCCTCGAATTAATGCAACTCTGATTTATGCAAAGCTAATTGAAGAAGGGTATATAGAACAGTCTAAAGTGTCTGTCTCTGCAGTACAACGATTCATAAAAAAGAATGATTTAAAGTCTGCAAGAAATCCTAACATGAAAGACCGTAAAGCCTTTGAAGAAGAATTTCCATGTGATATGTATCAAGCAGATACCTGCCACAGTATCTATATTACGGAAAATGGCGTAAAACGCAAAACTTACTTGTTTCACGTAGTGGATGACCATTCGAGGCTTATCGTTGGTGCACGTTTCTTTTATAATGATAATTCCTATAACTTTCAATTGGTTTTAAAAGATGCCATAGCTCGCCATGGGCTTTGTAAAAAACTTTATGTCGACAATGGATCACCCTATACCAATAAGCAATTGAGTCTTATTCTTGGATCCCTTGGAATTGTTGAAATACATGCTCCTGTAAGGGATGGAGCTGCAAAAGCAAAGGTGGAACGGACTTTTCGCACCATTAAAGATACCTGGCTAAATGGGTTTGATCCTTCAGAAGTAGAATCACTTGAAGAATTAAACCGCTTGCTGGCCGATTATGTAAGGAAACGCAACACTTCTACCAACCGCAGTATTGGAGAAACACCTATTGAACGTTATTCGCTACACATTAACCGAATACGCTTCCCTAAAAGCCGTGAGTGGCTTGATGAATGTTTTATGAACCGTACAATACGTAAAGTCAACAATGATTCAACAGTTTCAATAGATTCTGTTTCATATGATGTTCCAATGCATTTTATTCGTATGAAAGTAGAAATTCGGTATCTTCCTGACGATATGAAAAATACTTATATTTTACATGACAGTAAACGTTACTACATAAGGCCTACAAACAAATTGGAGAATTCCCGAACAAAGCGTGAAAACACTCCTGTTATAGACTATTCAATGAACGGAGGTCTTAAAAATGTATAATCAATATTATGGTCTAACTTTTAATCCTTTTGACAAATCCGCACCCATAAAAACAGCATTTCAATCAAGGGATTATATTGAAATGCAAAACAGACTTTCTTTTCTAAAAAACACACGGGGAATAGGCCTTTTTACTGCCCCTCCAGGCATGGGTAAAACCCATGCGTTACGCTGCTTTGCAGAAAGTCTTAATCCAAATCTCTGCCAGATGAGCTACACTTGCCTATCAACAATCAGCGTCACAGAATTTTATCGCCAGATATGCACACACCTAGGACTGGAGCAGTCTGGTCGAAAAACAGACATGTTCAAATCAATTCAGGACAGAGTACGTTATTTGATTAAGGATAAGCATAAAACAATTATTATAGCTGTTGATGAATGTCAATATCTTAACACTGAAATACTCCGGGATTTCAAACTAATCATGAACCAAGATTATGATTCTATGGATTGCTTTGCCCTTGTTATGGTTGGTCTTCCTCATATGAATAGTATTTTGGAAAAGCCAATTCATGAAGCATTAAAACAACGTATTGTCGTTCATCATAATTATACAGGTCTGTCAGCTGATGAGACATCAGAATACATTTATTCCCGCATTGAAGCAGCTGGAGGATCCCGATCCATAATTGACGAAGCAGCTGTTCACGCAATAGCAGGCTATTGCCAAGGAGCACCTCGTATTATCAATTCTGTTATGACAAATGCACTTATACTTGGTGCACAACTGAAAAAACAAAACATTGACTCCGAACTTATTCTTGCTGCAACTAACAGTCTTATTCTAGGATAGGAGAGTGATTTTTATGAACATTATTTTTGCTGACAATGACCATAAAAACAGGTACTTGGAACTTGTTAAAAAAGCTCAGATTAATATATATGATTTGGAAAGGCAATCGCTATTTTACATTGTTTCTGGCAATGAAGATTTGTACAAAAAGAAGTATGCTATATATGAATTCTATGAAAATGCTATTTTGAGTGATTGCATTACATCCGGTAAAGTAGACTTTTGTTCATCTTCCAAAGCTTTGATTCGTCTTGCATATAACCTCTATAACGGTTATAGGGACGATTGTACAAGCCCACTTTCAATTTTAGGTGGCCTTGATTCTAAAAATCTTTTTCTCGCATATCAAGCTATTCTGATAAGGCTGAAATCTGTAAAAATTTCAGGTATTACACAAATTATTTCAGAAGCTTGATCTAACAAATTTGATCTGAGGCCTGGCTCTGTGATGATAAAACGCTCTGCAGGGATGCAACGTCTAACTC
>CAYXPB010000310.1:0-5934 GCA_964466645.1 uncultured Acetivibrio sp.
CCCCATTGTAAATACAAATGCTAAAATAATCAACACGACCAATTTCCTATTCATAATAATCCCTCCAAATCTGCTTAATTTTCTTTTTAGGTGATTCTATTCTTTACAAATTACCTTATAAAATAGTATTGACATATTTAAGCGAATTATTTACAAATAAATGCTACAAAGCAAAACTTTTTTTATTTAAGCATAAAAAAGTCGCCTTGCCTTTTTTTAAATGGTAATGTATAATTCATTTAATATTTCTTAAAAAGGACTTTGATTAGATGATAGTAGGAATTGGCCAAGATAGTCATAGATTTGACTTTGAAGATAGTGAAAAAAAATTAATTCTTGGAGGAGTTATTTTTGAAGGCTCTCTGCCTCTTGAAGGTAACAGTGACGCCGACGTAATCCTTCATTCTATAACAAATGCAATATCCGGAGTAACATGTGTAAATATTTTAGGCTCGGTAAGTGATGATATATGCCTCAATAAAGGAATAAAAGACAGCAGCGTATATTTAAGAGAAGCACTTAAATATCTCAATGGAAAACGCATTGTTCACCTTTCTATTTCAATAGAATGCCTTAAACCAAAAATTACACCCAAAATCCCCGAACTCCGAAAGAGTATATCCGAACTGCTTAGTATACCGGAGAATTCCGTCGGCATAACTGCCACCACCGGCGAAGGACTTACCCAATTCGGACAGGGTAAAGGAATTCAAGTTTTTAGTTGCATTACTGTAGAATAAAATCTTATGAGAATTTAACCCTTAAATCTCTTCTTTAATCTTCTCACGAAAGAGGAGTGATATTACTACCTTTACTTCTTCGGTAAAGGTATAATAATCTTTACTGATGTACCATTACCTTCTTCACTTTCAATGCTCATAGTTCCTGCAAATTTTCCCTTGATTGTTGAATATGACATATAAAGTCCTATCCCGGTTCCCTTGTCTCCTTTTGTGGTAATCATTTCTTTTAAAAGCTTGTGCCTTACCTTTTCAGGTATTCCACTCCCATAATCTTTAATTGTTATTTCAAGAGTCTTTGCCGTTTTCTCCAATAAAACATCTATGTCTCCTGGATTGCCATCATAAGACTCAATAGAATTCGAAATCAGATTGTTCAATACCTGAACAAGATTATTAATTTCTCCTTTTATTTCAGTAAGTTCATCCACTCTAAGATCTATATTCATGTTGCACTTATACTTTTTTAGCTCATGATTCATAAGAATTTTAACTCTATTAATCATATCCTTTATTATAAAGCTTTCTACTGAGGACTTATTACAATTCACAGCCTGCCCTTTAACAGCCGAAATAATATCAGACATATACGAACAATAAGGCCTTGTTTTTTTAATCCAGTCTCTCATTTCTGCAGCAATTTCGTGGTGATCTTCCTCCTTAACACTTTCATCCCCTATAGAGCTGTCATATTCCAAAGCAAGATCCTTTATTGCTTCTAGGCCTCCCGCTATTGACATTATAGGGGTTTTAAAATTATGAGCTATTCCTCCTATCAGCTGTCCAAGAGAAGCCAAACGTTCCTGCCCCATTAAAACGGAATGCCTTTCGGTATATTCTTTGTCCACCGAAAAGCTGTATCTTCTTATTAGAAACACTGAAAAGATAAACCCAAGAGTCACACCGGCAAGCCCTAGGAAAAATATCACCATACCCACATCAGTTATACCTTTCGTAATAGTTGCTGTCGGCGTAATCAAAACAATTCTCCAATCAAGAGGGGTTCCGTTAATCTGCTTAATTGAATCAAAAGTCAAAATATATTCAGCTTTTTCAATAGTTTTTCTAATACTCCCTTCATCAGTAGTAATAGCCTCTTTAAGATACAAATCATACTGTGAAAAATAGCCATTTAGAGCCCTGTCATATATATTCATTACATAATTCCCGTTATTACCCAATATAATTATTTTACTTCCATCAGAAACTTTAATATCTGAAATCAATTTGTGTAAATAAGCCTCTTTATAGTTTATCATCATTATTCCGTCGCTCTCTTTATCTCCCGGCTTGTATATTTTTTTAACAAAGGAAATGACCTGACCAAACGAACCGGTACTTGAATATGTCCAATTTGCATCTGCAACATAGGTATCAACCCACAACGAATCTTTATCACTATTTTGGATTAATTTCACCGCCTTGTGCAACGATACATCCTTTATTTCGTTAATGGTTAACTCCCCGGAACTTATATATTCCATTGAATTTGTTACAACCGACATATCGGCTATATCATCTCTGCTTATTATGTATGTATTCATAATTTCTCTTACTTGACGCAAATATTCAGCTTTTTCATGTTCATTATTTGATATATTATGTTTTCTGACAAGCTCAGATAATTCTCCGTCCGAAGTCATAGCAAGAGTAAGATTATCAATATTAGTTAATACTGTCTCAATATTTTTTGCTGTCTGCCCTACAAGCTGACTTGAGCTAAGTGTTGAATTATTTAGTATTGATGTTGAAATCATTCTAAATGAACTAAGCCCAACAAAAGATATGGACAATATGACAACAAGCATTATCCCAAAATTCAACTTCCATGCGGCTTTAAGTTTTTTTTCACTAATATCGCTCAAATAATCAAGCGATTTTTTCCCTCGCATTTTTATCATTATCTCACTCTCCGTGATTAAGGGTATCTATTAATGGGATGGAATGATTACTTTTATTGAAGTTCCTTTCCCTTCTTCACTTTCAATATCTATTGTCCCTCGGAAATTACCTTTAATAGTTGAGTATGACATGTATAGGCCTAATCCTGTACCATTTTTACCTTTTGTTGTTATCATTGACTTCAATAATTTTTCCTTTACCTTATCAGGTATACCACAACCATAATCCTTGACAACTATCTCGATATTATTGGCATCCTTTTTAAATATAAAATCAATTTTCCCACTTTCACCGTTGTATGCCTCTATTGAATTTGATATAAGGTTGTTCATTATTTGAACAAGATTATTAATTTCACCCTGTATACTTGTGTTCTCTTTTACTTTAAGGTCAATATTCAATTCACATTTGTTCTTTTTAAGCTCATGACTCATTAGTATTTTTACTCGTTTTATCAACTCTCCAACCGTAAATCTTAGGGTCGTTGAATCCCTCATATTTGATGTTTGTCCCTTAACTGCTGATATTACATCTGACATATATGCGCAATATGGTTTTACTTTTTCCACCCAACTCAAAATATCTGCTGCAATTTCATGGTGGTCATCATTATTTACTTCCTCATCTCCTATTGAGCTATCATATTCATCAACAAGATCGTTAATAGCTTCAAGACCCCCTGCTATAGACATAATAGGTGTCTTTAAATTATGAGCAATCCCACCTATCATTTGTCCTAAGGTCGCAAGCCGTTCTCTCTCCATAATAATTGAATGCTTTTCAGCATATCTTTTATCTAAATTTGAATTATACAACTTCGTAATTAGAAACGAAATTATCAACCCAAAGACTATACACAAAATACCTATAAACAGAATATTTTGCATCGCCTTTGTAATACCTTTCGTTATAGAAGATACAGGTGTTATATCTATAATGGTCCAATTCAATTCAGTCCCTTTTATATCGTCAATAGTGTTATATGTAACTAGATATTCTTTTCTATCTATCTCTTTTATATCTTCACCTGTTTTTTTCCCTAATATTTCATTTACAAAATCATACGGCACAGGCTGTCCGTTCAATTCATTATCTCGTGTATTCATTACATATTTTCCGTCACTACTGATAATAAAAATGTTGCTTTTGTCTAAAAATTTCACATCGGCTATCAAACTATGAAGAAATGATTCCTTAATATTTATCGAAATAATTTCCTGACTCTTTAAGGTACTGATAGAGTATATACCCTTGACAATTGAAAATACTTTACCTCTTTCAGAAGTTGATAACATTGGATCTATATTCGACACATAGGTATTGAGCCATAAAGATTTTTTATTACTTTCCCTAAAACCCTTACCATCGAAACCTAAAATGCTTAAATCGTCTCTTAAATTTTGCTGGTATCCGTTTATGATATGTGAGTTTTCTCTTGTAACGATGGATATATAATCAATTTCTCCCCTTGTCTTGCAATAGTTATTCAATATTTCATCAATGCGCTTAAGATTTTCTGCTTTCTCATTCTCATCCTCAATAGCATCATGTTCTAAAACACAAGTTGCAAGTTTATTATCCCTCGAAACAGTCATTGCAAAGTCATCTAATTGTTCAAGTATTGTCTGAATATTTTTGGAAGTTTGCTTTATAAGTTCTCTAGAGTTTTCTGTTGCATGATTCAACATGGAAATGGACATTATATTGAAAGTCGCCCAAACAACTATTGATATACATATTATAACAATAGATGAAAAGGCAATATTTAACTTCCAAGCGTTAAGAATTTTGTGATTTTTTGAATGAGACAGCAACTTTTTAGATCTAAAAAGCATATCCCACCCCTCCATATGCAAGTTGATATCTAATACAATCGCTTAAAAAAATGCAATTAAGTTTATTTGAAATGGTGATTGCTCAGTTATTTTTTGAAATTACCTAATCTATTAATAATTCAACATTCATCACAAAATTCCTTCTTTTATATTTCTTAAGGTCTGTTAGAAAATGCTTCATTAAGGCTAACTTCTAAAGAGTACTTTTTCCCTTTTAAAAAGAGCAACTGCTATTTTTAACGAAACAATAACATACACCACCGATGAAGCAAGAGCTATTGTAAGGTAAGTATAATTGATATTCAATCCTAGCACTATCTTAAACGCAGATATAGTATTTAGTATAGGAACTACAAACATATACAACGGCATTTCATTAGGCGGCATTAAAATGGTTGCATACCCCGGAATCATCGCAATTATTATAAGGAATGATAAATAAGTCTGCGCTTCCCTGAAAGATTTTGCGTAGGTACTCAATGCAATTTGAATTCCCGCAAAGGTCATGCCCATTAATATAGAAATTATTAAGATCATTAAAATAGCAGCACCCGGAATATTAAATCCCGAAATCTGTGTGCCTGTACCCATTGTAATTGCTTTAGGGTCTATAATATATCCTAAAAACATACCGAATATGGAAGCTATAGCCGAAACAAATGAAAAAAGAGTTACCGTTAAATATTTACCTATCAACAGTGAAGATCTCCCTGTCTTAGTTGTAAGCAGCGGTTCAAAAGTATTTCTTTCTTTTTCGCCGGCGACCAAATCAGTAGCAGGTGCAGTACCTCCCGCAGATATAAGAATTACTAGCATAACAGGGAGTATCATAGCTAGGATACTTAAACTAGTCTTCTCATCATTAGCAATATTAGTCTCCTCAATCTGAATAGGTTTGAGGATTTTATCATCTATTCCCATCTTTTCGAGCCTTTTAGCGACAACTTTTTTGTTAAACTGATTAATTGCATTAGAAACAATGCGAATGCTTCCTTCCGATTTTGCCTGGGACTTGTCATATATAAGCTCAATAACAAAAGGACTTCCCTGTTCTAACTTTTCTTTGTACTGCTCTTCAATCCCAAGAACTATACGAACTGTTGAATCGGTAATTGCCTCAATTGGATCTTCTACATCTATAAGATTTATATTGGGAAAATCGGCTATTATATCTCCTTTTATAAGTTCTCGTATCTCTGCCGTATTAGACTCTTGTGTCAAACCTATTGTAACATTCTGTTCAATATCATTTTGCATATTTTGGACGCTTCCACCTGCTAACATGCTTAAAAGAGGAATTATAACCATAGGAACGACAATACTTGTAATTATAGTTTTTCTATCTCTTACTATATCCTTTACTTCTTTAGAAAACACAATCCACACATGCCTAAAATTCACTTTTGACACCTACCAATCGAATAAATATGTCTTCAAGATTATCACAACTGTATTTG
>CAYXPB010000311.1:0-5932 GCA_964466645.1 uncultured Acetivibrio sp.
TCTCTTGATCATTTGTCCAAACTTAATATCCCTTTATCTCTTCATCTCTTCACCAACTTACTTTACATATTAAAATCCACATGTTATAATTACCCAATGCTAGTTTTTTAAATTTTATAAGGAGAGTAATATACCTTTTTGGTGTAGATTATATATTATGAAAAAAGAAAAAAACACTCTGTTAATTATGTTAAAAGGATTTATCATAGGATCATCAATGAGCGTTCCAGGAGTGAGTGGCGGTACTATGGCCATCCTATTAGGTATCTATGATAAACTTATAGGTTCTATTAGTCGTTTTACAAAAGATTTAAAAGGAAATATACTATTTCTCATGAAGTTCTGTATTGGTGCAGGAATTGGTATTATGACTTTATCTAAGTTAATTGAAAGGTTGTTGGAAATAGCTCCTTTACCTGTCTCATTTTTCTTTTTAGGTGCTGTAATAGGTGGTATTCCTGCTTTATTTAAGAAAACAGGGACTAAAGATTCAAGATTTAAAATTTCTTCTATAATATACTTCTTTATTGGGTTAGGTATAGTAATCTCAATTGGTTTTATTCCAACAGGAACAATAAGTGTTACTTCAGGTTCAGGAATTGGACATTATTTGATGTTATTTGTTACAGGAATTATTATTGCCTTAGCACTAGTACTTCCGGGTATTAGTACATCACACATGTTACTGATTCTTGGCATGTATGATTCAATGCTTCATGCAATAAATAATTTTGACCTTGTTTATATTGGAATATTAGGGGTTGTGACCGTTATCGGAATTTTCTTAACCACGAGACCTATTGAGTGGGTACTGAACAAGTTTCCACATCAGACTTATTGCGTTATCATTGGTTTTGTTATTGGATCTACTTTGGAGATATTCCGTGACAAAATTATTCCTGCGATTCCAAACAACATAAATTATTCATGGTGGATCTCAACAGTTATTATTTCTATTATAACTTTTGCAATCGGTATCAGATCAATTATGGCATTATCCAAATTTTCAAATGACTAAGTTAAGATACATCAAAAAAGATTGCCTGACTAATCAATTAGGCAATCTTTTTTATAAAATCCTTATTCAAGCTTTATCTCAAACCTATCAAACTTTACACTATCAATAAACTGTTCCGTTGTGAAGGAAGTCTTACGGAACTTCACAAACTCAGTAGTATTCCTCTTAAGCCATAGAGGTACAGAAATATCAAGCTCTTTGCAAAGAGATATAAGATTTGCTTCTAAAAGCTCTCTGAAAGAAACATTTTCATCCTCTTTTTCAACTACTTTTTCACCGACAATAGCAGTACCCTTTATTAGTTTTCCGAGTATTTTCAATTTAATCTTCCCTTTAGCTTTTAGTTTAGTTTTTCAGCATCCTTATGCTTTAAAAGTTTATACTCTATAGAATCTATCAGTGCATACCAGCTTGCTTCAATAATGTCTGCAGAAACTCCTATTGTTGTCCAAACTTCTTCTGAATCTGTTGATTCAATTAATACCCTTACTTTAGCAGCCGTTGCAGACTTTGAATCTAAAACCCTTACCTTGTAGTCTGTAAGCTTCATATCCATGACCTTAGGATAAAATCTTACTAAAGCTTTTCTTAGTGCCTTGTCAAGAGCATTTACAGGACCTTCCCCTTCATCAGCTGTAATTTCCTCTTGCTCCCCTACTTTGATTTTAATCATTGCAGAAGAATTAGCAGTAGTAATAGACGGCTCGTTGACAACAACTTTAAACTCACTGAGTTCAAAGAAAGATTCATAACGCCCTAATACTTTTCTTATTATAAGTTCGAAAGAGCCTTCAGCACCTTCATATTGGTAACCTTTGAATTCCATTTCCTTGAGCTTTTCAAGGATTAGCTTTGTCTGAGGTGAATCCTTTGTGATAGTGTTATCAATATGGTTTATCAAATTCAAAACAGCGCTTCTCCCTGCTACCTCCGACATCAAAAATACTCTCTCGTTTCCGACCGTCTCTGGACTTATATGCTCATAAGCCGTCGTATTCTTGTTAACCGCATCAGCATGCATTCCTGCTTTGTGAGCGAAAGAATTTTTCCCTACATAGGGCGCTCTCTCATCATGGACAACATTTGCAATTTCACTTGCATATCTAGCAATTGTAGTAAGCTTTATCATATTCTCTTCTGGAATGCAAGAATATCCTAATTTTAGCTGGAGATTCGGTATAATGCTGCATAAATTAGCATTTCCACTTCTCTCTCCAAATCCGTTCAGCGTTCCCTGAACTTGCTTAGCTCCAGCTTGTACCGCCATTATAGAATTGGCAACTGCCATTCCTGTGTCATTATGACAGTGTATTCCAACTTCAACGCTAAACTCTTTGACAACCTTCTCAGTTATCTCAAACACTTCATTTGGGAAACTTCCACCATTTGTATCACAAAGACAAATACTGTCCGCTCCTGCGTCGCATGCTGCCTTAAGCGACTTCATTGCATATTCGGGATTTGCTTTATATCCATCAAAAAAGTGTTCTGCGTCAAATACTACCTCTTTATTTTTACTCTTAAAAAATAGTACCGTATCATAAATCATTTTTATATTTTCAGCAAGAGTGGTCTTTAGTATATCGGCAACATGGAAATCCCAGCTTTTGCCAAATATAGCAACTGCGGGAGTATCAGCCCTAAGCAATGAATTAACATTAGCATCCTCTTCAACAGAAATATTAACCCTTCTTGTGCTTCCAAATGCTATCACTTTTGCATTTTTGAAACTCATGTTTTTCATTCGTTCAAAAAATTCCAGATCTTTAGGGTTTGAACCGGGATTCCCTGCTTCTATATAATTCACTCCAAGTTTATCAAGTCTATCTACAAGCTTAATTTTGTCTTCAACACTAAAAGAAATACCTTGTGCTTGAGATCCATCCCTTAATGTTGAGTCATAAATTAGTATTTTTTTCATAGCTTACATCTCCCCCGCAAGAATCTTAAATCTACACCGAAATAAACCACTATTATTCACCAATTTCACTTATTGCTCTATTAATAGCGTTTAAATATGCCCTAACACCTGACTCAATAATGTCAGTACTTACTCCTCTTCCCATAAAGAGCTTGTCATCCTTTGAAATTCTTACTGTAACTTCCCCTAGAGCATCCTTTCCTTCCGTTACAGCCCTCATACTATAAGCTTCAAGAGTAAAACTCATTCCCACAGCCCTTTCTATTGCATTAAAGGCTGCATCAACAGGACCATCACCAGTAGCTGCTTCTGTAATAATGTTATCATTCCTCTTAAGACTTATTGTTGAAGTTGCCACACTTTTGTTACCACTTGTAATCTGGAAACTATCAAGTTCAAATATCTCAGGAACCTCAGAGACTTTCTCCTCAATAAGAGCTTCTATGTCCTTGTCTAAAACCACCTTTTTCTTGTCTGCCAAGCTCTTAAACTTTTCAAAGGCCTGCTGAATTCCTTCAGCTGTAAGGGTTGTATAACCCATTTCCTTTAGTCTTTCTTCAAAAGCATGACGTCCGGAGAGCTTCCCTAACACCATTCTGTTTTGCCCTAATCCTATGGATTCAGGTTTCATTATCTCATAAGTACTCTTTTCAGACAATACCCCGTGCTGGTGAATTCCTGACTCATGAGCAAAAGCATTCGCCCCTACAATTGCTTTATTAGGCTGAACAGTAATACCTGTAAGACTGCTAACAAGTTTACTTGTTCTATAAATTTGCTTTGTATCAATCTTATGTTCAATTTTATAGAAATCTTTCCTAGTGTCAATACCCATTATTAATTCTTCTACAGCAGCATTTCCTGCTCTCTCACCTAATCCATTTATGGTACACTCAACTTGTGTGGCACCGTTTAATATCGCTGCAAGAGAATTTGCCACCGCCAAACCCAAATCGTTGTGACAATGAACGCTTATATCAGCTTTATCAATATTACTAACATTATCTTTAACAGCACGAATTATTTTCCCATATTCCGTTGGTGTAGTGTATCCAACAGTATCTGGAATATTTACTACGGTCGCACCGGCTTTTATTACCTCTTCAACTACTTTTATCAAAAACTCAACTCTTGTTCTGCTCGCATCTTCTGCAGAAAACTCAACATCAGAACAGTATTTCTTGGCATATTTCACCATTGCAACTGCTCTTGCCAACACTTCGTCCTCAGACATCTTAAGTTTGTATTTTAAATGAATATCTGACGTAGCAATAAATGTATGAATTCTAGGACTTTGAGCACCTTTTACTGCTTCCCATGCCCTATCTATATCTTTTTCAACTGCTCTACAAAGACTTGCAATTGTAACATTTTTTATGTTTTGCGAAACAGCCTTAATAGCTTCAAAATCTCCCGGTGATGCAATGGCAAATCCAGCCTCTATAACATCAACCCCTAATTTTTCAAGCTGCCGTGCAATTTCCAATTTCTCTTGAATGTTTAAATTGACCCCTGGAGTTTGTTCTCCATCTCTTAATGTTGTATCGAATATCTTAATTTTATTAGTCATAACACCTACCTCCTGTTTCCTAGATCATTCTCATATTTATAATTTATCTCTATATTTTTTTGAAATAACAGTTGCAGATTTCTTTAGAAGTAACCCTGTAGTAAACAGCAATTAGCATTTAATCTAATAGGTGGTTGGAAAAATGGGACACCCCATCTTTTCCATAACCCTTAACCTATTACATTAATATCAGTTTATTTATATAGTCCATTAATTGAATTCTTTAAATTGGCAATTACAAAGCCTTTTTAAAATCACCTGAATTCTATTTTGATCAATTACTTCTTAAGCCAGCTCATCATTTTTCTGAGTTCTGCTCCAACTTTTTCTACCTGATGCTCAGATTCATTGTTTCTCATTGCAAGGAAATTAGATCTTCCACCGGATTTATTCTCAGTAATCCAGTTTGATGCAAATTTACCATCTTGAATCTCTTGCAATACTTTTTTCATTTCTTTTCTTGTTTCTTCAGTTATAACTCTTCTACCTGTAACATAATCACCATATTCGGCAGTATCGCTTATAGAATATCTCATGTATGAGAATCCGCCTTGATTTATAAGGTCAACAATAAGCTTCATTTCATGTACACACTCGAAGTATGCAATTTCCGGTTGGTATCCTGCATTTACGAGAGTTTCAAAGCCTGCTTTCATAAGCTCTGTAACTCCACCACAGAGAACTGCCTGTTCACCGAAAAGATCTGTTTCAGTTTCTTCCTTAAAGGTAGTTTCAAGAATTCCTGCTCTTCCTGCACCTATTCCAGCTGCATATGCTAAAGCGTATTCCTTAGCTTTTCCTGTCTCATTTTGATGTATTGCTATTAATGCAGGTACACCTTTTCCTTCTTTATACTGGCTTCTAACTGTGTGACCTGGTCCTTTTGGAGCAACCATTATAACATCTACACCCTTAGGAGCAACGATCTGATTGAAATGAATGTTAAAGCCATGAGCAAACATTAATACATTTCCCTCTTTTAAGTTTGCTTTTATGCTCTCATCGTACATATCCTTTTGTGTCTGGTCAGGAGTCAATATCATTATCAAATCTCCCATTTTTGCTGCCTCAGCAGTATCAACAACTTTCAAACCATCGTCAATTACTTGTTGCCTCTTTGCTGAAGTAGGTTGAAGACCTACAACTACGTTTACACCACTATCCTGCAAGTTTTGTGCATGGGCATGACCCTGGCTTCCATAACCAATAATAGCCACTGTCTTACCTCTCAATAATCCTAAATCACAATCACTGTCATAATACATTTTAGCCATTTTAAAAATCACTCCTTATCATTATTTTTAGCTTTTATATATTTATTACCTCTTTCGATGGCAATTGTACCCGTCCTAACAATTTCCTTTATTCCAAATTGCTTAAGCATATCTTCAAGGGCTGCAACCTTATCTGTTCCTCCAGATAT
>CAYXPB010000312.1:0-5888 GCA_964466645.1 uncultured Acetivibrio sp.
GTTTTACCGAAATGTGTTACAGGTGAAGTTTATGCCGAAGCTACTTTTAAGTCTTTGTGGGATGATAATGCTCTGTATTTCCTTGCAGAAGTAAAAGACGAATATATGTCCGTTCAGTCTGGAAATCCATATGAGCAGGATTCTTTGGAAATTTTTGTGGATGAGAACAATGAGAAGACAAAAGATTATGGCGTAGATGATTTACATTTGAGAGTAAACTATGAAAATGTTCAGACCTTGGATAATGGAGATGCAGAGAGGTTTTTCTCTAGTGCGAAAAAAATAGATGGCGGATATTTGATTGAAGCAAGAGTTCAATTAAAAGACAAACCTTCAAATGATAAGGTTCTTGGAGTTGAATTACAGATTAATGATGGAGTAGGAGCAAGTAGAGTTGGTACTATTAATCTTTTTGATTCAACAAATGGTGCATGGAATGACACAGGGTTATTTGGTGAAGTTCTTCTTACAGGTAAGGAAGATGGTGCAATCAGCGGCTTGAATCCATATAATCTAATGAATCTTATTAAAAAGACAAATAAACTTGATTTTACACGCTATACAAATGAAAGTATTGTAAAAGATGCAATAAAAAAAGCAGAAGAAGTGATTGCAGATAAAAAGGCTACTCAGAAACAAATTGATGAGCAGTATAATGCCTTGAAGGTAGCCATTGGCAAACTTGAACTTACTGAAGAAGCAGCAAATGAGAAAGAATTTAAACCGCTTCCTGAGGAGTACAGGCTGGATAATGCAAAGCTTGGTACTATTGAAAGATTAAGTTATGATTTCCCTAATGCAGACGACAGTGAAGTTGTTAAGAATGTTAACATTTATCTTCCTTACGGGTATGACCCTTCAAATACTGCTAAAAAGTATAACGTCTTATATTTGATGCATGGTGGCGGGGAAAATGTGAATACCATATTCGGTGGACCTGGTGAGAATAAGGAATTAAAGAAAATACTAGATAATATGATAGCAAAGGGTGAGATTGAACCGCTTATAGTTGTTACGCCTACATTTTACGAAGGTAAAAATGATGGTAATGTGGAGTTATTCCATGAAGAATTAACCAGTGAAATTATTCCATTGGTTGAGACAAAATATAATACATATTTAAAATCAACAAGAACTGAGGATATGAAGGCTGCAAGAGAACACAGAGCATTTGGCGGATTCTCAATGGGTTCAATGACTACTTGGAATGTATTTGCTAACTGTCTTGACTATGTAAAATATTATATGCCTTTATGTGCTGGCTTTAGGTTCGGAGCCCAAAATCCTGATGAACCAAGCTCAGCAGAGTATTTAGCAAATGTTGCAAAGAAATCTGGTTATAAAGTGCCGGAAGATTTTAAAGTATTCGCTGCTTCAGGTAGTGCGGATATTGCAAATCCTGGTATGGAGCCTCAGATGAATGAGATGAGAACATTAAAAGATACTTTCATTTACTCATCTGATACAAAGAAAGGAAATTTCTACTTTATATTGTGCGATGGTGGTACACATGCTTGGGGTTACGTTAATCAGTATATATACAACATATTACCGGATTTGTTCGATAATACAAAAATCAAACCTGATTCAGGCAGTAATACAAGTAGTGGATCGGGCTCAAGCAAGACAAAAAATAAGAAAACACCAACAGTAACACCAACAGTAACACCAACACCAACACCAACACCAACTGAAACACCAGATACAGTAGTAGAGCAAAAAGAAACAGTACCAGGAGCCGTATACTCCGATATATCGAATCACTGGGCAAAAGACTTTATAAATGACTTGATGTCAAAGAATATCTTAAGCGGGTATCAAGATGGTACAATCAAGCCTGATAAAAATATATCGAGGGCTGAACTTACAGTCATTGTAGCTAAAGCTATGGGATTAAAGCCAGCTGAAAAACCTGTTTTGGATTTTGCAGACAAGGCTAGTATTCCGTCATGGGCGGCAGGATATACAGCTGTGGCTAAAGAAAAAAGTATTGTATTAGGATATAATGATAATACATTCGGACCTAACAAGAATTGCACAAGGCAAGAAGCTGTGACGATTATCATGAATGCCTTTAAACTTGGAGAATCGAATAATAAACTTAAGTTTAAAGATGAAAAGGAAATTTCGAGTTGGGCATACAAGTCTGTAGCTAAATTTACTGAGTCCAAAATTATCGATGGATATCCGGACAACACATTCAAACCTGGTGCAAATATAACCAGAGCTGAAGTGTTTTCAGTATTATCCAAGTGTTTGAATACAAAGTGATTTAAATAGATCGCTACAAGAAGGCAAAAGGTCACATCAGCTTAGGCTATGTGACCTTTTAATTTTATTATTTGTTACACAATGTAAAATTAAAATGTTTCTATAAACAACTTACTTGTAAGATATGTTAATTCACAAAAAAATTAAGGATAATATTACTAAATATATAGAAAAATGATATAATAATATTAATGTCAAAAGTTTAAAACCAATTTTGATAGAAAACTTAAAAGAAAAATATGCTAATAAATCTAAGGAATTACGAACATTATGTTGCAGAGCATTTATCCGAATTATCGAATTGCTTGTGTGGATTGGCTACCTCAAACAATGTTTGCGGAGGGTATAAAGAAAACCATCAAGTGGTATTTAGATAATCGTGAGTGGTGGCAAACCATCATTTCTGGTGAGTATCAAAGCTATTATGAAAAGATGTATGGAAATAGGTAAACTCTGTCATTAGGTTTATAGGAAAGATTATTTGCAACAATTGCGGACAGACAGATCAAACTTTCTGTAGAACAATCAGGAGCATGCTTTATTGAAAACATAGGTTTAACCTTATAAAAAAGAGGAGTTATTTATGGAAAGTGTAGAAGTAGATGGCAGTGAAGTCCGCAAATTAGAGCAGCATAAAGTGAATCCCGGGTATAAGACCAACAAACAACAGGTTTTTATTATAGGTTCAAAAGGTATTCCCGCTAACTACGGAGGTTTTGAGACTTTCGTGGAAAAACTCACCGAATACAAGGTAAGTGATAGAATCCGTTATCATGTGTCTAGGATTGGTGATAAGAATTTTAGATATGAATATAATGGAGCAAAATGTTTTAGTATTGATGTACCGAAGATTGGACCAGCAAAAGCAATTTATTATGATATAATGGCTCTTAAATATTGTATTGATTACTGTAAGGCAAGGCCCTCTATTAAGAAACCTGTATTTTATGTTCTGGCATGCCGTATCGGCCCCTTCATTGGATATTTCAAAAAAGAAATAAAGAAAATTGGTGGAGTGCTTTATGTGAATCCGGATGGACATGAATGGAAGCGGCTTAAATGGAGTGTGCCTGTACGGAAGTATTGGAAATTCTCGGAGAAGCTTATGGTTAAACATGCAGATCTTCTAATTTGTGATAGTAAGAACATTGAAAAGTATATTCAGCAGGAATATAGGCGGTATCATCCTAAGACCACCTTCATTGCTTATGGTTCTGATACCAAGCCGTCTGTACTTGTCGGTGATGATAAGAAATATAGGGAATGGATGGACAATAAAGGATTGACACCAAAGGGATATTATCTTGTCGTTGGAAGATTTGTACCTGAGAATAATTTTGAGACTATGATTCGTGAGTTTATGAAGAGCAATTCAAAGAAAGACTTTGCGATTATAACTACTGCAAATGAAGCATTTTTAGAAGAGCTTGAGAAAAAGCTGCAGTTTAGGAAACATAAAAGAATAAAGTTTCTAGGTACTCTTTATGATCAGGAGCTGTTGAAGAAGATCCGAGAGGATGCCTATGGATATTTTCACGGTCATGAGGTAGGTGGTACAAATCCTAGTCTGCTGGAAGCGCTAGCTAGTACAGAATTAAATTTATTGCTTGATGTTGGCTTCAATCGTGAGGTTGGAGAAGCTGGAGCTTTGTATTGGAGTAAGGAGGAGGGCGATCTTTCAGGCTTAATTGAAAAAGCCGATGCGATGTCAGCCGAACAAATAAGACAATATGGGCAGATAGCTAAAAAGCGAATTCAGTCATTTTATAGTTGGGAATATATCGTAAGTCTGTATGAGAGCTTATTTCTCAATGAACCATAGGCTTCCCTAGCGAACAAGAAAAGCCATGAGCGAAGCGAATTTTCTTGCAAGACAACACCAGAGTAAAAAGATTATTGTTTATATATGCGCACTTTGAGAGTGGCTTTTTTAAGAAAGGGGTGAGAGTTCTGTGATGTTTTCAATTATTATACCGGTTTATAATGCTGGAGATTTAATTCAGAGATGCGTTAAGAGCGTAATGGCACAATCAGATAAAGATTATGAGATTATTATTATTGACGATGGATCAAAAGATGGTTCAACCGATAATATAGAAAATATTTTAGCGGGCTCTCATAATTGCATAATCAGGGTTGCGAACGGAGGAGTCTCAAAAGCTCGTAATATTGGATTGGAAAACTCAAAAGGCAAGTATATTTTGTTCCTTGATGCGGATGATCAGCTTCCGGAGGATACAATTGCAATATATAAAAAGTGGATTGACAGAGAAAATGAACCTGACGTGCTGTTTGCAGGTTTTTATAAAGACTATCCCAAAAAAACTAAAGCGTTCAGGCTAAATATGGGGGAGCATGTTCAGATATTAAAGAAAAGTGATAAGTTAGTCGAGTTTAATCCATTTAATCCCCGTATGTCAGGGTGTGTATGGGGCAAGTGCTATAAAAAGAGCTTGCTATCGGAAGAAAAATTTAATACGGAGCTTTCATTGTGTGAAGATGCTGAGTTTAATTTTCGTATGTTTAAAAAAGCAAGAAGTTTTGTATATATTGATGAATATCTTTACCGATATACCTATGCAATGACTTCTACAATTAGGCGCTATGATGCCGGTTATATGGAGAAATATATTAGAGCACTTGAAGAAATTGATAATAAACCTATGGATTCAACTGCTCAGGACAGTTTTTATCAGTTTGCATGTAATGTGTTTAATGTAATATGCTTTAATGTGGTTTTTACAGCTCAGAATACTTTGAGTGTTAGGGAAAAATGCGATATAATAAGGCAATTGCGTGAGAACTCGATATTTAGAAAAATAATAGAGAGAGTTAATATAAATTCAATTCCATTTAATCACCGGGTTTCCATTGTTTTGGCAAGGAAAAAGGTTTATATCGCAATATATTGGATGTCAATATTAAATTCTATAATTAATAAAATGCTATATTGAGGAAAAGAATATGGAAAAACAAATTAGGGTATTGAATGTCACAACCGTTTTTAAAGCAGCTGGAATAGAATCATTTATTATGAATATGTATAGGCATATTGAACGGACAAAAGTTCAATTTGATTTCATGGTAATGCGAAATGAAAAAGAGTTTTATGACGAGGAAATTAAAGCACTAGGCGGTAGAAAATTTACTATAAATATGAGTGCTGGTAATGTTTTTATAAAGGTACTTAAAGAGAGTATGGAATTATATAGATTTCTCAAAAAGAACCCTTATGAAATTATTCACATTCATTATACGACTCCTTTGCGTGCTTTTTATTTGTTGGCTGCTAAAAAAGCCGGTGTTAAGACAAGAATTTACCATTCTCACAGTGCTGAAGTTTCAGGAAAATCAGGAATTAAGAGATTTATTTATAATTGGCTTAAAAAGGGTATAGAAGCTTGGGGAACACACTTTTTAGCATGTTCAGAGGTTGCTGCACAGTGGATGTTTTCGCAAGAGATTCTTACTGCAAAAAGATATAGAGTTATCTATAATGGAATTGATGTCAATAAGTTTAAATTTAATTTAGAAGACAGAAATACTGTTAGACAAGAGCTAGGAATAGAAGATAAATACGTAATTATTCATACAGGCAGATTTTTAGAACAAAAAAA
>CAYXPB010000313.1:0-5822 GCA_964466645.1 uncultured Acetivibrio sp.
TTTTCCCTGCAATTTATCTTGTCCAAGTTACTGACAAATAGCCTGTCCGATAACATTCCTTTCTTTAGCTCTCTCCATTTTGTGTTATTCATAACGCTGAACATATTTTTTTCAATAACAATCTTTAGAACTTTCTCTTTTGGCAACATTAATATCCCAACCTTATTAAAAAATATAAATTAATCTACTTCTTATTTTTTACTTTTTCAACTTAATAAAATCTCCAAAGTCATGCCCTAAAATCGCTCCGCCGCATTGATGCGGTGGCCCCTGCGCGTGATTTTATATAACGTCTCCCATGACTGACGTTCCAGAGTCGGACCCGCAGAGCTTTTCTTCGGAGGCGGTACTTGTCACCCGAAGATGGAATGTGGTGCAGCACGCTTCATGCTTGCTCTACAGAGGTTTATTTCATGAATTATCTTTTCCGCATCTTTACGGTCATGGTTTGTTATGTAAAGTCGCCCACCCCGCAAAGACAGAGCAGACACGGATGTTTGCTCCTCAAATAATAAATTTTACTTATTTCTCAATGATACATAAAATCTCAAAAAGTAGTATCTCTAAATTTGCTTTAAATGGTTCAACTTGCAACTTTGTTGGCAATGACTCCTTATGTCTTATTGGAATATGTGTATGCAAATCTGCAATATCTCTTAGGTTATTCTCTAATGGCAAGAACAGTTCCTTAAGGCTCTTTTTACTGCTACTAACTACTTGTATAAATGTATCTTGACCAAACAATGGAGGTATATAATTTATTAGTGCTCTTATTAACAAAGCTACTGATATAATATTATTCATTGAATAGTTTGAGTTTATTTCTTTACAGAACTGTACAACTTTACTTGTATCAAAATTTCGGTTTTGGCTATTTTGTAATCTTTGAATAATACTTAAATCTATATACTTCGAATTATTGTAACACTCTGTACCACTATATTCAGGATTATTAAGATATTCACTTAACTCTTCAAGCAAAGGGGAAACATCAGCATTGGCTTCATACACATCATATATACTTTCTATTTGGATATTCAAATTTTCAATTTTCTGTCTTAAGTTTTCATTCTCAACATTAAGACCCCAATATTTAAGGCTTTTTAAGATATGAATAAACCCATAAATAACTGCGGTTTGCTCATCAGGATCATCGCTTGGTCCGCAGAGACGATATTTCTTCATTTCATATATTGCATCATTAAGTTTATTTTTATCAAAACTCTTCATAATCTCCCCCTCAATCTCTCTAAATAATAAAATCAAAATACAAAAAGCTTCCCTCAAAATACTATATATTTAGATAAATACGCATTATCTATCTTTAATTTCTTTCAACTCAAGTAATATTTCTTTTATATCTTTTGAACACTCATTTTGATTGTTTTCAATATTCCTATTAATTTCTTCAATTAATAAACCCATATCTTTTAATTTATTTTCATAAGATACATTGTCATTTGTCACTTTTAAAAGTGTTTGTTGAATATTGATAATAATTTGTCTATCATTTGTACTATCTAAATTAATAGTAGCTATTTTATCATTAACAGCTTCTATTTCGTTTTTCAAAACCTGAAGTTCATCTTTACTCTTATGACCTTGAAAAGATATCATTGTAGATACAATAAAAATTACAATTAGAAAAGATATTGATGTAATCATACATTTGTAACTTACAGACATAAAATTATTTCTCTTTAAATTATTTAAATAATTATATTCAATATTATCTGCAATCTGTGCCTTTTTCTCTTTACTGCCCAACAAATAATCTTCTGGAAACATTATAGATACTTTATTAATTTCACCTATACTATATAAAGATAAAACACCTGCAATAATCATATATATTAAGCTAAAAAAACTAATAATTGCCAATATTATTAATACAGGGATAGAATTATTTGTATCTTGCATAAATTTGACGATATTAAAAATAATCGTCGAAGATAATGTAATTGCAATCAAACTGGATTTGGCTTTATCTTCGAGTATTTTCTTGCTTTCGATAGTTTCCTTTAAAGTATCTAACAAAACTTGGTCTTTAAGTTTTTCATTCTTACTAGCATATTCATAACTATATGGTTGTTCGGAGTTTGAATTATTTAAACTATCAATTTTTTTATTAATAGATTTTGTTGACTTGTATAATTCCCAAAACGGAAATATTAAGTCTTTAAAAATATGTATCATTTTCCCTCCTACTGCTTTCCCATCAAATGGTCACAAATTGCCTTATCTATTTCAAGTCCAGATCTATTTACTAGCCAAGCCCATTCTCCTGTGGGATTAACTTCAATAAAATAATATTTATTGTTATGTAATATCAAATCAATTCCACCAAAAGATAACCCTAATTCTTTGACAATTTTAACGCAGTTCATTTCAACTGATTCTGGTAAATCTATTTTTTTAAAATCAACATTCTCTTTTTCTTTTCTCCAATCTCCTTCAATACCATGTCCGTTTTTTACTATTTTCACAGGAAACGTTTTTTTACCAACTACAGTTACTCTCAAATCAACTTTAGGGTATAAATACTCTTGTATTATTACAGGTGCAAGTGATAAATACGACTGCATTATCTCTTCACCTTTCATAACAGTTGAATAAACAAAAGCTTCTTTTTCGTAGTTTCTCAACAAAACAGTGTCCAAAGATTTCATTATGTATTTTTTTTCACTAATAATAGTGTCCATATCTAAGCAATTACCAAGATAAGTAGACGGACAATCAAATCCAATATTTTGTGCATATTTCAGTTGTAGTATTTTGTTTTCTCCCCTAAAGGTATCTATAGGATTGTTTAACCATATTATATTTTCAAAAATCGTTAGGTTTCGAATAAACGCAGTCCATTGAGAACGATATATTTGTTCATCAAAAGACAAATCTTTCTTTGGTATATGGTGTAAATAAATAGGAGCACGATAATAAACAGCCTCAAGGCACTCATTGTCCACTATAAACCTTTCTGAATCTATGGATATATACAATTTCATATTATTTATATCAAAAGAAATACCATATTCGGTGAACTTATCCCTGTTAATTCTTAAATAGGAGCAATCTCTTTTATTTAATTCTAAGCAAACATAGTCAGTGGTAAAATCCATAGAGTCTGAAATAACAAGTATCTTTACATTATTCACCTTTTTTATCCTCACCAGTTTCAATATCTGCTTTTTTGGTTCTTGGAGCCACAAATGTTTGGCTTTCAATACACGGTTGATTATTCTCTTGATTTAGCCAATATCCTTTAATATTGTCGAAATAAAAACCTGTCATTTCAGGTTCTGTTTTGGGCAAATCATAAACAAATGCTTTTTCCTTTAAAATGTGTTCTTTTTTCATAATTCTTACGCTCCTTTTACAATTAATTTTTTACAAATTGTATCAATTAACCATTTTATTATACACTAGCTTATTTTTATTTCCAATACATCTAAATATTTTAAAATCTTTTCTTCAATAGACTTTCTCAAAATCCTCCGCCACACGATGTGGCGGCCTGCGCGCGATTTTATATAACGTTTTTGATTCACGACGTTCCTGAACCGGACCCACAGAGCCCTTCTTCCTTGGCACGCTTGCGTCGGTGAAGGAATGTGGCGAGTCCTTCTTCATGTTCATACTTCGGAGGACTACTTCATGCTCTTTCTTACGAGCCCTTGTGTGAATCTGTTGTTATGTAAAGTCGCACGCCCCGCGGAGCCAAAGCCGCCACGGATGGCGGCTCTTAAAATCTTTCTAATCTTACCAACTTCAAAAACTTGAATATATAGCAAAAATCCAAGCAAGCATATTAAAGCAACGCCAAATTATCCAATACTTGCTTGCAAAATTCTTCAGAACCATGTGCCCTAATAATAAACCGGTTATCTCCTTCTAATGTAAAAGTAATCATCCAATCCTTTTTAATTCCCAACAAACCCGTATATGATTCTCCACCCTCCCTAGCCCTGTTATTGGAAAGTATATCGTATAGAGGGTGAAGTTTCCTGCAATATTCTACAAAACTATATATTCCATTCAACCCTACGGTTCTATAAGAATTATCATGAACATTTACGTTAAAGCAATAACTTAACTCACTCAAATTTTGTGATTGACAAGCATTCAATATTGAATCATTCAATTCCCTTGGGGAAAATTTTGCATAACTAGGACAGTGTATAGCAGCTTCCAAAAAGCTGTCATACAGTCCTAAATCAATTTCATAAATTGTATTATTCTCTTGAAAATAATTATCTTCTAAAAAATCATCTGAAAAAATATTATCTTCCAGCCACTTAATTATCTCTTCTTCAATCTTACTATTATATAAGTCATCATTTCTCACTATCTGCACCTCTATTTTATTTGCTTATGCTCACAAAACGTATTTACTCCAGAGCATTTCCCTAGCAATCCGCCACAAGGATGTGGCGGTCCTGCGTGCGATTTTATATAACGTCCCCCGTCTCCGACGTCCTCGAACGGTCCCGTATGGATGACCCTCGTCAGCGCGCAACTGCGCCCGTGAGAGGATGTGGCGGAGTCCTTCTACCTGAATTTACTCCAGAGAAATACTTCTTGCTCTTACTTTCGTAGCCTTTACGGAGAAGGATTGTTATGTAAAGTCGCGCGCCTTCGAAGTTCAGAGACTGACAGGACGTCAGTCCCTCAAACAAAACTTTAAAAAGCCACTTAACAAAAATACACCTTACAAACTTTATTTTTGCAAATTTTCTGTTTTCCATATATCAACCGTAGTTATAGCGAGACTTCTAATTTTTTCCAGATTAAAATATTCTTTATCATACTCCCTTGCCAAATCAACAAACATCTCCCAATCATTTTTTTCTTCAATTAAAAGAATTTCATCTACTAATTTTTTGAACTCATCCAAACCTTCTATCATAATATACGTATTTGCATGTTCCCTGAATCCATCTTCGTTTACCTCAGACTGGAACATAGCTATATAATGATCAAAATATCCATCTGGATACCTTTCCTCTAACACTTCAAGATTCATTACAGTTCTCCCCATTTTTAATTCTAAAAGTATATTTGTCATTTTTCATTACTACTTATAATCTTCAAAATCCTTTCAAAGCCTATCCCTAACAACCCGCCACACGATGTTGTGACGGCCCGCGCGCGATTTTATATAACGTCACCATCTGCGACGGCGTTTCTCGGTCTTCTTTGGGATGACCCGCGTCAGCATGCGACCGCATCCGAGAAACGCTGTGGGCACGCATACTACATGATAATCCCGCGTAGCCATTCTTCGTGCTTTTCCCTCCGTGCCCCTTGCGCTAGATGGATTGTTCTACGTCGTGGGAGGACCCGCGAAGCAAGAGCATCAAGGATGATGCGGCCTCAAACAAAGTTTCGTTATCCTCTTACTTCGACTAATACAAATATAACGAATTAGAGTTTATCTTGACCATTGACAATGTATACACTTGTCACAAACTTTATGAAAATCTTCAACATCCTTAAACTTCATTGTTAGTTCAATCCACCTCTTTAGTGCAAGAGCCGTATCAATAGGTCCACCTATATCTGCAAAACAATATTCCCAGCATAGTCCCCAATCAATTTCTTTTTCAGTTGCAGGGCAATACCATCTATCATCAATCATATCTTAAACCTCAATTAAGATTTTATTTTCGTAATATAAAACACATAAATGAATTAACCAAATCTCCAAAGCCTTGCTTTCAAAACCGGCACATGGATGTGCCGCCCTCCTCCCATGACGTATAACGTCGCCCATCTGCGACGGCTCTGAGCGGTCTCCAGAGGGATGTCCCGCGTTAGCATGC
>CAYXPB010000314.1:0-5821 GCA_964466645.1 uncultured Acetivibrio sp.
AGTGCTCAGGTCAAGTAATTGCGTCATTTGACAGTAAAACAGGTTTGTAACTTAATTAGGTTTGTTTTTAATGTTTTTTGATAAAAGTGTTTCAATAAAAAGAATATTATGGTAAAATGGAGTTGTCATTTTTGTTTTTTGAGAAAAGTCATATTAAACAATTCAGTTTGTCAAACATCAGTAACTTGGTTTTTCTAATAGTAAATTCAAGCAATAAGAAATATTATATTTGATGAAATTTAGCTTATAGCAAAACATTATTTATAGGAGGCTTTTATTATGAAAAAGTTTGTCTTCGGGATTGTAAATGTTATGTTGATAACGACTTTGTTTATTGCAACGAATGTTTTTGGCGAAATGCCACTTCGTATATTAATTAATGGTGAAAGATTGTTTTTCCCAGATGCACAGCCCTTTATAGATGAAAATGGTAGAACGCAGACCCCATCACGGTTTATAGGTGAGGAGTTGGGTGCGACTGTAACCTGGGATGGTACAGCTCAAAAAGCAACTTTTATAAAGGGTAATAAGGAGTTGGTGTTATACATTGGAAAAAAAGATTATGAATTTGACGGCAAAAAGCTTCAAATGGATACGGCAGCCATACTTAAAGAGGGAAGAACTTTTGTTCCTGCTCGCTATGTTGCTGAAGCGTTTGGAGCAACTGTTAGTTGGGATGGTGTAATTAAGACTGTGTACATAGATACTTCTGCGAATTCAACTCCAATACCTACACCGACTGCTCAAGAGGGTACAGTTGAATCTTATGATGGAATTGCTTTTGATAAGGTAAATGATATAGATCAATATGGAAGAATGTCCGTTGAAAAGTCCAAGGAATTTGTACTCAAGTTGGCGGATCAGTTGGAGTTTGTAAAAGAGAATGGTAAGTATTATATTAAGTGCGACTATCCAGAGTTACCGAAGGACTTTCAGTGGACTTTGACAATAAGAGTTTTTTACAAGGGATTAGGAGAAGGTGATTGGTTTACACCTACTACAAGAATTAAAGGAAATCAGATACCTAGAGATGGAGTTTTTAAGAAGGAGATTACAAGCTTTATAGATGCAGAGAGTATTGAATCTTATATTATAAGTATTGCAATAGATGAAAGCATCCTAACTAATCCACCAGAGTATAGCATTGACAAAAATACAGGGCACTTATCTATACGTAACTTTACAGATAACACAATTAGAGATGTAGATTTTGTTCCGAAAGATTCATCAATTCCATATACGTCATATACAGAAAAATTTAATTATAACAAGATGTTTCAATGGTAACCATTTTTAGGAATAACTATAGCATTTCTTTTAGAGGAATATGGAAAGGTGGCTGTTGCAATGTATATAAATAAGCGTTACTTAATATTTATGACTATTATAGCTATACTAAGTGTATTTTTTGTTTCTATAAACAAACATACAATAGTAGCTAAAGATGATATTATAAATATTATGGTTGTTGAAGATAATATTGTTTCTGAAAATTCTAAAGTAGGTGAATGTAGTGCTTTAGATAATAGTATTGAATTGTGGCATTATAGTGGAGGATATTGGGGATATAAAAACATTAGAATATACGACAAAGATATAAAAAGTGTAATAGAAAAACCCGAAAATCTTGTAGATGCCTTGAAGGATGATATTGTTTTTGAAATACCTATTGATGAAGAGTTGTACAATAAACTGGCAAAAATTGAAGATGTAAAGGTTGTTTGTAAGACAACTTTGCCTGGAAAGAAAATTGCAGATTTATTTAATGGAACACCTCAAATAGAAATAAAGAATAAAATGATATATTTTAAGGCAAAGCCGAAATTTAATTTTTATAATCAGGAGAGCTTTTCGACAATCATCGGAGAAAAACTTAAAGTAGTCATACCCATTGTAGACCCCGAATACGGGTATAACGCATACGCTATATGGAGTAGATTTGCTGAAAAAGATTGGGGAGGGGCATTAGGGTACTTTGATAAAAATGATCCCTTTGCCTTTGCACCTGTTGAAACAGGCAGGATATCGCCTGCGCAGATTAAGAACTCAAAGGGGCACTTGTTAGATGGTTTTACATTTAAAACAGGCAACATAACAAGAAATTCAAATAATTCGTCTGTTGGGTATGGAACGTTTATGGATGGTGGCGCTGTTGGTATTCACTTTGATTATCCAATACACTTTGAGTTTTATTCCGGTAAGATCCAAAAAGACCTTTGGCTGCAATTGGAGGAATTGCCTTCAAGTGTTGTGGTAGGAGATAAAGTACAGGTAGTTGTACAGGTAAAGTCAAGTTTTGAGCAAGACCTTTCTAAGGCTGCAGGAAATGCACCTTCATATAAGTGGGATATAGTAGATAAAAGTACAAATCAACCGATTGATTCGGTAACATATGATGGTTATGCAAAAACGGCTACTGGTAATCTTGAAATAGCAGCAAATGGGGAAACTGCGTTGTATGCTGAGTTTTTAATGCCTCAAAATGATGTTGAAATAAGATTTGAAATCAACAAGGATGGAACAAGCCCAAAAGAAACACTTCTTGAGAATAATGTGCTCAATGCTGTAATTACAACTTCTATACCGATATTTACTACAGGAGCATTTGATCTCGATTATAATGTACTGAGCAGGGATGTAAAATTTCCTTTAGCAGGGGGCAAGGCTATAATAGCTAAGTTGAGAGCTCCTTCAGGGTCTCTTTATGGAAACGCATGGGGAGCACTGAATATATATAATAACACTCCAACTCTTTTTAGAGAATTTAAATCCGATGATTTAGAAGTAAATCAGCAGGCAGGTACAATAGTAAAATATCCTGAAATAGAGGCAACAATAAATAGAAAAGATGCAAGCTATGACATTGATACCAAAAGCTATGACAATCCACTTGAAAGCAAATGGTTGAAAGGACCAGATTTTAAGACTGCATACGGAAAAATTTCTTTTGGTGGCAACGCTTATGGAAGTTATGAGTACAGTGTCAAAAAGATCAGGGATGATGGCAGTAGATATACTGAAAGAAAAACAAGCACAACGAGTGCAGCATTTAATTCGGGGACAGATACAACAAGTATAACTACATATATTTATAACGGGAAGTCACTAATACCTGCAAAAACCTTTGAAAATAAAATAGAATATAATTATGTAAATTTCTTAAAGAAGAATATGTATTGGACAAGCGAGCCTTACAAGCTTGATGTAATACGATGGATGTGTCGTCAAAGGGTGGATGATTCCCAATATGACTGGACAGTTGCACCGGGAGAATTTAAAAGAATTTTTACCCAACAAAACAGTGGAGTGGTAAATTGGGGTGTTGCAAGTAATATGAAAAACGATTATATGAGAAGCAGGGAGGCGGCAAGAAAGGGTGACAGGCGAAAAACAGAGTATGACAAAGCTGTATTCGCATCGGATATAGGTTTTAAGAACATTGAGTACCCTATTAAGTCAGGATACTATTTCAATCCTACTGGTAAATACACCTTTACGGTTGAAACGGTTACCTACAAGACAAATGACAATTCAACTAAAGATCACAAAGACCTTGTGGATGCAGTGATTGATTCATTCTGTTATGACACCGACTTTATGTACATAAACAGTAAAAAGGAAGCCGTAAATATACAAAATGAGGTGCTTGCAAAAAGCGGAAACGATTATGTAAGACGTCCGGCCGCACTAACTGCGAAAGACTCTACTGGTGTTGATGGATTGAAACTATTATATGTCGATAAAACGGGTTATAAAAAAGATATTGAAGAGCTAAAACACAGTCAGAATAGCGGTGAATATACACATGAATATTTAATGGAAATACTTGAAGGGTATGAGGAATCAGGAACCATCGGAAGTAAAAACAACTACAAATACAGAGAATACATAAAAGATGGGCAAAATATATTCAGGGTAATTGAGAAAACAACAGTAACAATTCAAATTAACCCTCTCAACATAAAGTTATACACACATGTTAGAATGCCTGATGGAAAATATACAGTTGCTGCATGGCTTGGAGATGTTCCACTATCTGCTATCGATAATGAATATAAAAAGCTTGGAGTGCTAAAAGGGGTAATGTCCTTAGACCAAATTGAAGTAACAGTTAATGGTACATTTTATGATGACCAGAACGCTATAATTGAAAACTGATTTTATTAATATACAGCAAAAACAATTTGTTTTGTATGAAATTTTAATTGAAGATATTTTACAAAATAATCTAAAAGTTGACTAAAACCCTTAAGAATAATAAAATAAATTCGGGGGTGGGGTTGAGGATGAAGATTATAGACAACGTAAGAGAGCTTTTGAAAGATGATTTGCCATTCGCATGTATAAATATTCTTAAATGTTATATGAAGTAGAGGAATATAGATTGTTATAAAAGTTATACATACAAATTAGCAGGAGGTGACGTATGTGTTTTATTCTCCATTAAGATACCCTGGAGGAAAGGGGAAATTAGCACCATTTATGGAGTTCCATCTTTTTTCTTTAATTCACCACTGTTTGCTAATATTCCTAATATCGTAGATTTTCCCGTTGAATTTCTACCTGCAAGTATAGTTATACGTTTTCCCATTAGAATATTGACGTCATTAAACTGTCTGAAATTTTTAATTACTAGTAACTTATACATATATTCCTCCTTATCGTAAATTAATAAATATTTCTTTCTGTTTCATTTCTTTCTCTGTAGGTATCATCTTCTTATTTTTAAAGATAATAATCTCACTTGCTCTTCTCTTTTTAGCTACACTATAATTTAAATCAAATCTTTTTAATTCATAACCATCATATATTTGAGCAATTTCCGGAACATCATCATATGTAATTACCCAATCACAATTAACAGTTTGATTTATTAACCTCTCAATTCTAACATGATCTTTATATGTAAAGAAATTCAAATACAATTGTTTGCCTTTTCCAAAGTATGGAGGATCAAAATAAATTATAACATTGCTCCCGTATTTCGGGACATAACTTAAAAGAAAGGTTTTTATATCCTTGTTGTATATATGAATATTTTTCTTCTTAGACGCAATATTACATATGCGTTTTACTAATTCATCTTTGTTGAATCTTGCATCTAATGTCCAATTTCCGTTTTGCTCCAATCCACCAATCACTCCACCTTTTATAATTCCCGAACGATTTGTCCTGTTCATATAAAATGTAGCAAATCCCAACTCGAAACTATATTTTCTATTAGCATTAATACAGACTTCTCTTTGTCTTTTCCACTCATCTATAGTTATTGGAGTATTATAGATGGTATTAATAAATCTATCTGTTTCCGTTGTTATAGCTCTCCAAAACGAATATATTCCTTTATCCAAATCATTAATGACAATTTGCTCAACTACATTTTTCTCAAGCAATTCTAATGCAATTCCTGCACCACCTGCAAATGGTTCAATATATATACCACCCTTATGCTCAATGTTTTCTATAATAACTTCCATATTCAAACAGACAATTTAGAGCAGAGTTTAGTGAAATTTTTCATGGAAGCAAGAAGTTTGATGCATCTGGTTCAGATAGGATAAGAATAGAAATAGTTGATGATAAAGAAAACCCGGTGGACTATAGACAATTTCGAACATCATGGCAAAATGATAATGGAAAAGATAGATTTAGAGTTATTCCGTTAAAAATTTTTGAAGATGGAAAAAAGACTGAAGCAAAAATGCCAATTCCGGTAATATATTTAGGTCTATCAAGGTTATTTCCGATTGGAGAGGCTGATGAAGATAAAATTACTACAAATAAAATAAGATTTGTGGATGATAAACAAAAACAATGGTTT
>CAYXPB010000315.1:0-1697 GCA_964466645.1 uncultured Acetivibrio sp.
ACCATAAGTATAACGCCATATGACAAATATCAACGTTAGAGTAGGACTTCCAGTAAAACAAGGATTGAAACTAAGTATCTGATGTACTAAAATCAATAGATGTATCTGGTTAGAGTAGGACTTCCAGTAAAACAAGGATTGAAACTAAAATTCGCATGTTTCAATCTTACACTTCTTGAACGTTAGAGTAGGACTTCCAGTAAAACAAGGATTGAAACTTTCTTTTTGTATATTTTGTAATCTGTTCAATTCTTGTTAGAGTAGGACTTCCAGTAAAACAAGGATTGAAACTGAGTCTGTCAGATTTCAAAAAGAAACTATTTGAAAAGTTAGAGTAGGACTTCCAGTAAAACAAGGATTGAAACGTTTCAGTCAACGACAACTCAACTATTGCCTTGTCAGGTTAGAGTAGGACTTCCAGTAAAACAAGGATTGAAACGTCATGCGAAGGCTGAGGAGCTTTCAAAAACCCTTGGTTAGAGTAGGACTTCCAGTAAAACAAGGATTGAAACCATAATCTTCTATTAGTTTTTTATAGTTTAAAATAGGTGTTAGAGTAGGACTTCCAGTAAAACAAGGATTGAAACCCCTTTGATATTTCATACTCAAATTCGTCGCCATGTTAGAGTAGGACTTCCAGTAAAACAAGGATTGAAACAAAGATGCTATAGTTCTGCATTCGCCGTTAAATTCTGTTAGAGTAGGACTTCCAGTAAAACAAGGATTGAAACACGTGAACATTAAAACCAGAATTGCTGAGTCTTACAGTTAGAGTAGGACTTCCAGTAAAACAAGGATTGAAACTTGCTGTACATAATTTACCTTCTTTCTAGCCCACGCGTTAGAGTAGGACTTCCAGTAAAACAAGGATTGAAACTATCGAAAGAAATGGAGTCAAGTACTATAGTATATAGTTAGAGTAGGACTTCCAGTAAAACAAGGATTGAAACTGAACCATTTTGTTTTAACGCTCATAGTATCACCTAGTTAGAGTAGGACTTCCAGTAAAACAAGGATTGAAACACAATGCTCATTTCAATTACATTTAATTTGCTTTTGTTAGAGTAGGACTTCCAGTAAAACAAGGATTGAAACACCTGGGTCAAACAAGGTTCTTCATTGGAACAGAGGTTAGAGTAGGACTTCCAGTAAAACAAGGATTGAAACAGTTCGACTTGAATTGCTTCGACAGATAATTGTATGTTAGAGTAGGACTTCCAGTAAAACAAGGATTGAAACCCAATCCATCTTTCTGCATTGTAGTCTTTGAAATAGTTAGAGTAGGACTTCCAGTAAAACAAGGATTGAAACATACTGTTGATTCTGTATATGCCAAAAACACCGCCTGTTAGAGTAGGACTTCCAGTAAAACAAGGATTGAAACTGTGAAGATATTAAAGAAGTTTATATAGGTGACGGAAGTTAGAGTAGGACTTCCAGTAAAACAAGGATTGAAACTATGCCAACACCGCAAACAGCACCATCAAGTGCTGTTGTTAGAGTAGGACTTCCAGTAAAACAAGGATTGAAACTCTTTATATCTTCTACTTCGCTCGCACTTGATGTATGTTAGAGTAGGACTTCCAGTAAAACAAGGATTGAAACTCTATGTTTACATCGAGAGGGAAGTAGTCTAAGCCATGTTAGAGTAGGACTTCCAGTAAAACAAGGATTGAAACACAGAGATACCCGGATAT
>CAYXPB010000315.1:1776-5819 GCA_964466645.1 uncultured Acetivibrio sp.
GGATTGAAACCCTCAGCTGCAGCCTGTAATTCTTTAGACTCATTTGTTAGAGTAGGACTTCCAGTAAAACAAGGATTGAAACTCGTAGCGCGCTTTTACTTTGTTGGGGTCTATGTTGTGTTAGAGTAGGACTTCCAGTAAAACAAGGATTGAAACATGTAATATATCCCGTCATATTATGCACCAACAAAGGTTAGAGTAGGACTTCCAGTAAAACAAGGATTGAAACTATCAGCATTAATTAACTTTCCATTAGTAAAAAATAGTTAGAGTAGGACTTCCAGTAAAACAAGGATTGAAACGGTACTGTGTTTCTGGTTCCGAAAACCAAGCGGTAGTTAGAGTAGGACTTCCAGTAAAACAAGGATTGAAACCCTAGTACCCTTGGAGCTACTTGTGAAGGTATCCCTGTTAGAGTAGGACTTCCAGTAAAACAAGGATTGAAACTATACTTCACCATCTACAAGATATAATTTGCCTCCCAGTTAGAGTAGGACTTCCAGTAAAACAAGGATTGAAACTCTCTTCCTGGGCTGGCCTTATGTATTCAAGCACTGTTAGAGTAGGACTTCCAGTAAAACAAGGATTGAAACTTTTTTCTAAATAACCCAATGGGTCGATAATAAGCTGTTAGAGTAGGACTTCCAGTAAAACAAGGATTGAAACTACTTTTATGATTAAATTCGGCGAAATGCCGATAAAGTTAGAGTAGGACTTCCAGTAAAACAAGGATTGAAACCCATCCTTATCTGCAATCTCAGCTTTCCACCACGCCAGAGGTTAGAGTAGGACTTCCAGTAAAACAAGGATTGAAACCTAAGAAATGCAAATGATGAGTTTTATCTGTGAAGGGTTAGAGTAGGACTTCCAGTAAAACAAGGATTGAAACTAGCTGTTCAATGTATCTCTATGTATTCGAGCATAAAGTTAGAGTAGGACTTCCAGTAGAACAAGGATTGAAACTAGCTGACAGGACAAAAATCAAAACAATTGTTATCAAGTTAGAGTAGGACTTCCACTAAAACAAGGATTAAACTGAAATGAACTAAACAATTAGGAGGTGCAAAATGAAACTTGTACTAAACACCCCAGGCCTTTATCTTTGCAGAAGGGGAGAATGCTTTCTAATCCAAGAGGAAAAGGAAAAGAAGGAGTTCGCAGCTGTTAAAGTTGATCAGATTATGATTACAACACATGCAGCTCTAACTACTGATGCAATTGAACTGGCTCTGGAAAACAACATTGATATAATATTTCTCAAAGGCACTGGACAGCCTATGGGAAGGGTATGGCATTCAAAACTTGGAAGCATAACTACAATTAGAAGAAAGCAGTTATTCCTTCAAGAGAATTCTTTTGGTCTATTGCTTGTAAAAGAGTGGTTGGTTGAAAAAATGGATAACCAAATCCGAGTGCTCAATAAATTGGCTGCTAACCGGCGGGATGAGGAGCGTCGTGAAATAATCAAAGATGCTTTAGAAAAGATACAGAAGCAAAAGGAAAATATAAAATCAATCCCTTCCGATGAAACAGTTGACAGCGTCAGAGGCTCAATACTTGGATATGAAGGAACTGCCGGAAGAGTATATTTTGAAGCACTTGGAAAGCTTATTCCGGAGAAGTATTGTTTTGAGGGTAGAAGCCGTAATCCAGCCTTGGATCAATTTAATTGCATGTTGAACTATTCCTATGGTATTTTATATTCCAGTGTGGAAAGAGCTTGCATTATAGCAGGCTTAGACCCGTATATAGGCATAATGCATACGGATAATTACAACAAAAAGGCGCTGGTTTTTGACCTTGTTGAGATGTATAGAGGATATATGGATGAAATTGTTTTCCGGTTGTTCAGTACTAAAAAAGTGGAAGATGAGTTTTTTGACAGGGTAGAAGAGGGTTACTATCTCAATAAAGAAGGTAAAAAATTGTTGATAGGCGAGTATAACAAAGAGTTGGAAGTAAAAATGAATTACCGGGGACGACGGATTGAATTTGCAAACATTATTCAGTATGATTGTCATCAAATAGCAAACAGGATACTGAAGGAGGAGATAAGGTGCTCGCTTGGGTAATATACGACATTATCTCAAATAAGACTAGGAATAATATTATTAGAAAATGCAAAAATGTTGGACTTTATCGTGTTCAAAAGAGTGTGTTTTTAGGCGATTTAGAGGATAACAAATTTGACGAACTGAAATTAGAGTTAAACAGTATGATTAATAAGGAGAAGGATTCGGTATATTTATTCCCGATGAGTAAGGCTGAATTGAACAAGGCTGGTTTGTTGGGACAGGCCTTTGACAAGGAGTTGGTTACGGATGAAATTATCTCAAAATTCTTTTAATGAGAATCAGTATAATATAACACCTTCTGACATAATTGAGTTTTTGTATTGCAAAAGGTTTACTTATTACATGAAGTGCCTGGGAATAAGTCAAAATGAGGAAAAACGGTTTAAAGTTATGATGGGTAGAGAAATACATGAGAAGAGAGAGGGTCAGAATAGAGATTATTTGCCTAAAAAGATTGGTTCTTGCGGCAAGAGGATTGGTGTCAATTTGGTATCGGAGAAATATGGAGTTAGAGGTAAGGCAGACGAAATACATGAGCTTGAAGATGGGACAATGGCTCCTTTAGATTATAAATATGCTGTATATGACGAGAGGCTTTTTAAAACGTATAAGAATCAAATGATTTTGTATGCCTTAATGATTGAAGAAGTTTATGAAAAAGAAGTTAATAAAGGGTATTTGGTTTATTGCAGGGAAGAAAACCGGTTGATTGAGATTGAAATAAGTCAGGAGGATAAAGATAGAGTTTTGGAATACATTGAGGAGTATCGCAACATTATGGAGGGATATTATCCTCAAGCGACAAAGCAAAGGAGCAAGTGCCTTGATTGTTGTTACAGAAATATCTGTACAAAGTGTTGAGTGATCACATATAATTTCGGACGTTAAATGATAAACATCTAGAAAATACCCAAGTTACGAGTGATTATCTGTTTTCAGAGAAATCTTTGTTTTTGCGGACGCTATATTTATTTGGATACTCCAGATTAAAGAATTGAATTTTTTAAATATGACTATATGTTGTCATATTATTGGTATATAATTGTATTGGTGATGATATTGAAAATAAATAGATTGCTTGAAACAACAATTATTTTATTAAACAGAGGAACAGTCACAGCAAAGGAATTGGCTGAAAGGTTTGAAGTGTCAACCAGAACAATCTACAGGGATGTTGAAGTCGGTCAATTTCTGTTGCCACGTTGTAAAAGCTCTCAGCACGTAAAAAAATCCATCAGAAGTGATGCTGATTTTTTAAGTAATGAATTAGTTATATATATTAAGCAAAATACTGAACTGACAATACTGGGTTATTTTGCTGCTTTTTCTTTCAACAAGTATATTTCCTTCTCGTTTTCCATTTCTTTATGAAGAAGAAAACGAATATTGTCACTTATAGCATTTAAATTTTGTCTGGTCTCAGTTCGAAACTCTGTCAATTCTGCAGTTTGGTCATATACTGCATCTAATTTTTTTTCTATTCGAGCTTGACCTTCTGCAAACTGCTCTTGGTTTTTAGTGAGCTGCTCTTGATTTTTTTCAAGAATGCTAACTTTATTATTGAGTTCCTTTAATTCTGTAAGTATTTGATTTAAAACCTGTTCCATAATACCACCTCTTCTAAAATAACTAATATACAACTAAATACTTAACAATATTATACTACATTTATATTGTAAATAGTCAAGCTATTTACATATTTGATTATATGTCTTTCATTCCAACACACATACATTTCGTAAGAAACCATTGATTATTACTTGTTAATAAAGTTAATATAAAAACGAGGAGAATAAAAATGAAAATAGCAGTAATGAATGAAGCATTGACGAGATATGAGTCTGAATTAAAAAAACTTAAACAAAAACTGAGTGCAATACAAAACGGTTTGCGAACTATAAGAAAATCCCAAGCAGAGATGAAGCATGAAAATAAGATTAAGCAATATCAATGGTTGTAGAGAACTTA
>CAYXPB010000316.1:0-5813 GCA_964466645.1 uncultured Acetivibrio sp.
CTGCCAGATTTATATCAAAGCCTTATGGTTTATGCCATAAGGCTTTGTTTTATTTTTGCACTAAGTACGTTCAATAATTTATTAAATATACTCTTGAGCACTAGGATCTTACAGTCAAAATTTACAGTTCAAACCCAATAAATTTAGCTTCTTTGAAACACCAATTGACCAGTTATTTTTTTGAAACACCTAAATATGATAGAATAAATACGTATACTATACTAAATATATGTTAGAATGTATAGTAGAAAATTGAGCTAAAAATATTGAGCTGGCAAAATGAGAAGGATTAAAATAATTTTACATAATGTAAAAATCCAATAATAACAGGAATATCATAAAAAAGGAAGTAAAGTGGAAGTAATTTAAGAATACAATGGTATGTGTATATTTACAATATATATATATATATATTAAGTAGGGAAATAGAAAAAACATTCAAACAAGAGGAACATAGAACTTTCTTGTTTGAATGTTTAGACAAACTTTAAAAGGTTGCCATGGCAAAATTATATACCTTTTGGGTTGATTGTAGATTACAATATTGAAACAATTTTAAAATTACAATGAACTAGGAGGAAATAAAAAATGAATTGCGAAAAAATTAAAAAGGCTTTAGTTCCCTTTTTCATTTTCATATTTAACTGATTTAAGTGTTAAAGTACACCCATATCTTATAGGAAGAATGGGAAGACGTAATTATTTTGCAGGTAAAATTGTAACAAATTTTGTTGGATCCTTTATGATAATCTTTATACCCTTTTGTATTAATCTATTACTATGTTGCATAACCTTCCCTTGGAATAATAATCATATTTTCGGAGATTATAATGCATTAAATTATGCGGAGACTCTCTTGGGGACAAATGTTACTATTAATACAGCTCAATCAGGTTTGCCTTTATTAAAACTTTATTTGTATAGTCCTATGGCATATAATTTTTTTTATTTATGTATATTATCATCATTTTCGGGATTGTTGGGCGTTTTATCGGGCTTATTTTCATTTTATATTACCCAATTCAAAATATTGCTTTTTGTGCCTGTTTATTTAGTGTTCTATTTAGGAAATTTTTTAAATGTGCTATCAAGTAAATTTGATAGGTTTACTAATTTTAAATTAATAGATTACATGTATGTAAATTCGTTCCACGGCAAAAATTACAACGTGCCTTTTGGCTTTATTATTACTGTGGTGCTATTTTCACTTTTTTCCTTTAAATATGTGTGTAATAAAGAAGAAATATAGGAGGAAACAAATTGTCTAATTGGGGGAAAATCATAAGAATAATATCTATTGTGCCAGTTACGTTTTTGTTCTCTCTAAACTCATTAATTTCGGATAAGCACGATATTTCGGTTGGCAGTATGTTAACATATAGAATATTTGAACAAGTTACTGATGATACTTCAAAAGCTTTTCTTCTTGTGCTGAGTAATATATTATATCTTGTCTTGTTCAACATATTTTTTGGAAATATGATTTCGGAGGATTTCAGGTTCAACAGTGTCTATTTGTTTTCAAGATTAAAGGACCGTAGGGTTTGGTTTTATAAAAGAGCTTTTGAAATAGTAATGATTTCTTCTGTCTATACAGTATTGTTTTTGGGAAGCAATATATTGGTATGTATGTTTTGTTCCACAAGGAAAATTGAAATATATGATCTGAAAATATTTTTAATTTTATTTGTATTGATTACAATGATATTAGCTATAACTACCATTATTATTAACTTGATATCAATAAGACTAGGAAGTACTACAGCTTTTATAACAGTATATATTTGTGTTGTCATGCTGATTTTTTTATCGACTAAGCATGAATCTATTCCTATTTTAGGGAAGTATTATTATGCTCGGGTTTTAAATCCTTTAAGTGGAATAGTGCTCAATTTATCTGACAATCAGTTTGCTCAGTGCTTGGTGATATTCTATTATTTTGTGTTGATGGCACTTACATTTGTTTTAGGCGGTATGTATGTTAATAGTGCTGATATAGCTTTAGTAGACGGTGAAAGTATATAAAGGAGTGAAAATGGTTGCATAGCATAGAAACAGTAAATTTAAACAAAGAAATAAAAGGAAATCAGGTTTTGAAGAACATAAATCTAAATCTTAGAAGCGGTAAAATATATGGTGTTGTTGGAAAAAATGGTTCTGGAAAGACTATGTTGCTCCGTGTACTGGGCGGACTGGTCAGACCATCATCTGGAAAAGTATTTTTAGATGAAAATGAGATACATGTTGAAAAACATAATTGTGCAAAAATAGGCCTGGTTATTGAGAATGCCTCTCTTTATCCTAGTTATACAGGTTTAAAGAATTTAATGCTTCTAGCAAAGATAAATAATTATGTTTCAGAAGAGGAAGTTAGAAATGCAATAAAAAGAGTTGGATTAGATCCGGAGGATAAGAGAATAGTAAGAAAGTACTCATTAGGAATGAAGCAAAGAATAGCAATTGCACAAGCTATAATGGAAAAGCCTGATTTTCTTTTTCTTGATGAACCAACTAACGCACTGGATACAGAAGGGATTGAAATTGTTAGAAATATAATAAGGGAAGAGTGCAAAAGAGGTGCACTGGTTTTTCTTGCAAGCCATAATAAGGAGGATGTTGAGATACTTTGTGATGAGACATTTAATATGGCAGAGGGTAAAGTGTATAAGGAGGCTGGAGAATGAAAAAGTGGTTGATAGGTCAATTATTAATATTCTTTTCTGTCATGGTTTTTGGTCAAGTTTGTAAAGCGAATTTTACAGATCATGGTTTGTATAGAATGAAAACCTTTGAAGATGGGTATTCTTTAGAATGTGGAGTTGAATATATTTTAAATAAGAAGGATTTAGACAGTTTTGTTAACTATCAAAGTGGGTACATAGAATCAGTGGAGGAGTATCCTATTGTTGTCATAGGAAAACCAACTGGTAATATAGAACAGGCTCTTAGAAGCTTTGGGCAGGAAGTAATTGTGGAAAAGGTTATAAAGGGAAGTGGAATAGAGGAAAAAAACAGATATTATATATACAACTCTTATGGATTTAAAGTAATGAGTGGGAACAAACCCGTTTATTATGATACCACGAACGTTATGAATCCTGACTCCTACTATCTTATATTTATGAAAGCATCAGAATTGAATCCTTTGACTTCAATTGATAGCTATTCAACCTATAACTTTTTTCCGTACTTTAATATTTCCAGAGATAGTTCTTTTCCTGTTGAGGGAGATTTGAATTCATTAAAGTATACAGATTTAAAAGAGAGTGAATTTTTGGCAAGTTCACAAGAGATTATTGATCAGATTCATAAAATAAAACATAAAATAATAGAAAAGTACAAAGATGAATTAGGGGATTACTTGGGCATAGATTTAGAACGGTAGGCTGAAATTTCTGTACTGTCGCTGCTCGTTATCAGAGAAGTGGTGACGCAGGGGGATAAGTCAAACGAGTGGTTGGAAGAGCCCGCCTAGTAGAGGATATAGTCTGCTAGGCAAGTCCGCCGGATGATTTGAAATTACAAATGGGAGGGAAATTAGAGTGCCGAAGTGACTGATTCTGCACTGACAAGAAAGGCCACTATCGAGAGTAGAGGTACCCGTACCATAAAGGTCGTGAGACATTTCGGTCCCTATCTGTCGCGGACGCAGGATATTTGAAGGGATCTGTCCTGAGTACGAGGATTTATAACAAAGCCTTATGGTTTACGCCATAAGGCTTTGTTTTATTATAAATGATTAGCTTCTTTTATAATCTGATTAAAAGTTAGCATATCCTAGAATTAATATATTAAGAAAGTTCTAGCCTTTTTTTTATATATATAATATGATAAATTTTATAATAAGTTAAAACAGACAAGGGGGTAGAATATGCAAAAACAATCATTGACAAAAGGTTTTGCCGTAATGTCAGCAGCAGGTATTATAGTAAAAATTATGTCATTTCTATATATACCTTTTTTGATGGCAATTATAGGGGATGAGGGAACAGGTGTATATGGAGTTATATACCAGGTATATGTTTTTATTTATGTTATTGCAAATTCAGGTATACCTGTAGCTATATCGAAATCGATATCGGAGCTTATAGCAGTGAATAACAACAAAGATGCTTTAAGATCTTTTAAAATTGCAAGGTTTTATTTAATTATAGTAGGTTTAATTCTATCATTAATAATGTTTCTTGCAGCAAAACCTATTGCAAGTATGCTTAATTGCGAAAAAGCAGCCCTTGGAATTGCTGTATTATCTCCAACTTTATTTATTACTGCTATTGTGTCTTCATACAGAGGTTATTTTCAAGGGCGTGGAAATATGTCACCCACTGCAATATCGCAGGTAATAGAGCAGTTTGTAAATGTATTTTTTACGCTTCTATTTGCATATATGTTTAGAAAGACTGTAGAATTGTCATGCGCTGGAGCTACTGTTGGAACATCAGTTGGAGCATTAGTGGCGGCAATATACTTGGTATATGCTTTTGGTAAAAACAATGAATATAAGCAACACAGAAACCCAAATGCGAATAGTTTATCTTATGGAGAGCTTGCAGGAAAAATTATAAAGTACAGTATTCCAATAACTATTTGCATCGCGGCTCAATATGCCGGAAATCTCATTGATCTTACAAACACAATGTCAAGGCTTGTTGCTGCAGGCTATATTGAAGCTGAAGCAAGTAAATTATATGGATTATTGTTTAAATATCAGCAACTTATAAACGCACCTATTGCAATAGCTTCTGCTCTTGCTGCAACAATACTGCCAATAATTTCTGCTGCGGTTGCTATTAAAGATAAAATTCAGCTTAATGAAAAGATTAATTACACATTTAGGCTGTGCTTTCTTATAGCAATTCCTTCAGCAGTTGGATTATCAGTGCTTAGCAAATCAATATATTCAATATTGGGATATGGTGAGGGATACAAATTGATGTTGTATGGATCAGTTGTATTAATACTAATGTCCGTTTCTCAGATACAAACGTCAATACTCCAAGGAGCCGGAAGGCTCTATAAGGTAACTTTCTATTTATTATTAGGCATAGTGGTAAAAATATTTATCAATTACTTTTTAATAGGAATTAAGGAAATTAACATTATGGGAGCAATTATTGGAAGTATAGTAGGATTTATTATACCTATAATATTAAATACAATTGAGATAAGAAAGAGAATGGGTGTGGATATAAACTTACTTAAGCAGGCATCAAAACCATTCATTGCTTCTGTGGTTATGGGATTAGCGGTCTGGATGATATACAAGCCCTTCTACTTTATACTGAGCTTTACAGGAAACAGTTATGTAGCGAATGCTATAGCAGCGGGTATATCTGTTCTGGCAGGAGCACTAGTTTTTGTTTATATAATGATACGGATAAGGGGAATCACTAAGAGTGATTTAAATAATATGCCATCAAAGTTTAAATCACTAATTCCTAAGGGATTAATGGTTTTAATCAAGTAAAGATTTATTTATTAATATAGAATGTATGTATAATTTACGATTAAGTAGGATATCATCTTATAATGAAGGAAATAAAACATAAATTAAGTAAGTACGGAAATATGATGTTTACAATGAGTTGTGAGAAAGTGAAATAGGTGATATATTGTTAAAGCTGTCACTGACGCCGACGAAAAGACTTAAAAGTGAGACAACAGGCTAGTTGGAAGTTAACACATAAAAGATTTAAAAAAGTGTTGACAAAAAAGAAGTGACATGTTAACATAAAATTCCGCGCTGATGAAGCGAGGACATGGACTTTGAAAAGTAAACAGTGTAAGACGATAAGGAACTCGTTAATTAATTG
>CAYXPB010000317.1:0-5809 GCA_964466645.1 uncultured Acetivibrio sp.
TTTTTTTAATATTGAGGCGGTATCTTTCACAGGCGCAAGAGGCATGTTGATAAGTAAAGCACCAGTAATACTTTCCCCGGTTTTAACCGGAATGCCGATTAGCATATAGGTGCTGTTAAATCTTGGATGTGTAAGAGGGGCGGAAATTGTTATTCCTGAAATTACTTCATTAAAGAGATTGGTCCTCAAGTAGTTTTGGAGCATCATTGGCATTTGCCTTGCTGCTCCGTTGCTGTATATAATATTACCTTGTGTATCTACGAGGTCTATACTGCAGTTGTAATCATAAATGAAGCTGTCAAGTTTGCTCTCTAGTTCACCCCTGCTAATACTGTCCAACTCCTGTAATACTGCAATTCCTCTGCTTTTCACTTCACCAACCCGTTGATTGGTATAGAAGCTTTCCAGAAAGACAATCTGAAAAAGCCATAGAAGTATGAGAACAACAATGACCAGCAGCATTATTCCCAACCATAGCTTAACGGCTATACTTTTCATTTTATACCTCCTGCTTCAAACTTGTATCCAGTACCCCACACAGTAATGATAAATTTGCGGTAATGTTCAAGACTCTCCCGGAGCATTTTGATATGAGTGTCCACCGTTCTATGGTCGCCATAAAAATCATATCCCCATACTTCATTTAAAAGCTGGTCACGGGAAAACACCATATTGGGATTTTGTGTAAAAAATCTCAGCAGTTCATATTCCTTAGGTGTAAGGCTCAGGAGTTTGCCATCTACAGTTACATTTCTGGAATTATAATCTACGCTCAATCCTTCAAACTGGACATTGCTTTTTTGACTGCTTGAAGTATCAGGATTGGAACTCCGGCGTATAATGGCTTTTATTCTTGCCAGCAGCTCTTTAGGACTAAAAGGTTTGACCAAGTAATCGTCTACACCCAGCTCAAAGCCAAATAGCTTATCATACTCCTCTCCTCTTGCAGACAGCATGATGATAGGAACTTGTGAGGACTTTCTGATTTCTTTGCAGACTGTCCAACCATCCAGTTTTGGCATCATAACATCCAATATTACAATAAAGTATTTATACTTTTTGAATAAATCCAGTGCCTCTGTCCCATCGGCTGCTTCGTCAATTACATATCCCTGGGGAGAGAGGTATTCCCGGAGCATTTCACGTATTCTATCTTCATCATCCACGATGAGGATTCTTTCACCGTTCATAAAATCACCATCCAAATCTTCTGATACTATAATTTTAACATAAAAGCATTAATACAAACTCTTTATGATGAAATTTCATGCTTTTATCACAAATTTTGCTTTCTTTAGCAAAGATAAAATGTTATATGGTAAAGAAATAATCTCCAGGATTCTGAATCAACTGACTCAGGGAGACAACAAATGAATAGAAAAATTTTTGGAGCTAATTATTAAATTGTTATCTAAAAAAAATTTTGATAATATTAAAAACAGAAAAATATGCAAAGGTGAAATGGTATATTTTCTTTGTATTTTAAATTATACTCTTTATCGTATTGGAATTTAAGATGATTTTAATAAACTATTTATTGAAAGTTGGTGATCCCATCGAGAAGACTTATACAACAAGTCAAATTGCAAAAATAATAGGAGTTCATCCAAACACAGTACGAATGTATGAAGGGTTGGGACTTATTCCTATGCCGTTGCGTAAAACAAATGGGTATAGAGTTTTCAGCGATGTTCATTTAGACCAATTCAGAATTGCCCGCATCGCTTTTCAAATTGAGGTGCTTCAAAGCGGAATGAGAAAAAGAATTGTTGAGGCTGTAAAGCTATCTGCTAAAGGGTTATATGACGATGCAATCACTTTGACAAAGGAATATATAGATATTGCACAATCAGAAATAACAAATGCTAATGAAGCAGTGGAAATCTCCAATACCTTGCTTAAAAGCACTTTTCAAGAAAAAGCAATTCTTTTAAAACGTAAGGAGGTTTCAGAGGCTCTCGGTATTACAATGGATACTCTCCGGAACTGGGAAATGAATGGGCTATTAAAGATAAAGCGCAAAGAAAACGGCTATCGGGTTTACGATAATGAAGATATTAAAAAGTTAAAAATAATTCGCTCACTTAGGTGTGCAAATTATTCCCTTTCCTCTATTCTACGAATGATGAATGCTATATTCCAAAATGAGAGTGCAGATGCAAAACAAGTACTAAACACACCAAATGCAAATGAGGATATCGTATCAGTTTGTGATAAACTTATTATCTCCCTATACACAGCAAAGGAGAATGCGGAAAAAATCATAGATATACTTTCTGAAATGAAAAGTAAATATTTGAACCCTCCACTTTAACACCAGACTTTTGTTTGGTGTTATTCTATTTTCATAGAATAACAAGGAGGAATAGATGATGGAGGATGTAATCAAGGTAGAGCATTTATCAAAATCTTACGGTAATCTGAAAGCTGTTGATGATTTTAGCTTTTCGGTAAAGGGAGGCACGGTATTCGGCTTGCTTGGCGCAAACGGCGCAGGAAAGAGCACAACCATTGAATGTGTTTTAGGCACAAAAAAGGCGGACAGTGGAGTTGTCTCTGTATTGGGGATTAACCCGACTACAAAACGTAAGGAACTTTTTGAGCAAGTGGGTATACAGTTCCAGGAAGCGCATTATCAAGATAATATAAAGGTCTCTGAACTGTGTGAGGTAACTGCATCTCTTTACAAAAAACCGGCAGATTATAAAAGTTTGCTAAAAAAGTTTGGCATTGCAGACAAGGTGGGTATTCTTGTAAAAGAACTTTCTGGCGGAGAAAAACAGCGCCTGTTTATTGTGCTTGCCTTAATACCAAACCCACAAGTGGTATTTTTAGATGAACTTACTACGGGTCTTGACGCAAGAGCTAGGCGAGATGTTTGGAAGATACTAGAAAGGCTTAAAGCTGAAGGGATGACCATTCTGCTGACTTCGCATTTTATGGACGAGGTGGAAACCTTATGCGATGAGATTTGCATTTTGAAAAGGGGAAAACCAGTGTTTTATGGATCGGTTATTGATGCAATTAAGCAGAGTCCTCATGACAAATTTGAGGATGCTTACCTTTGGTTTACAGATGAGGAGGTAGAGGAAAATGAAAGCCTATAAAACAATACTTAAAACAGAATTGAAGCTGTCCCTGCGTGGTATGGATATGTTGATTTTTGCAGTTATAATGCCTATCATTGTACTTGTCGTGCTTGGAGTTATCTATGGAAACAAGCCAGCCTTCGAAGGTGCAAGCTATACATTTATTCAGCAATCCTTCGGTGCTCTGGCAAGCATTGCGATTTGTGCCGGAGGAGTTATGGGCTTGCCTCTAGTTGTGTCTGATTACAGAAGCAAGCAAATCTTGAAAAGATTTAAGGTTACTCCCATAAGTCCTGTTACAATTCTGCTTGTAGAGGTGACTGTATATTTTCTATATGCCTTGATATCTTTGCTTACGCTGTTTGCTGTGGCAAGGGTGTTTTTCAGTTTCAGAATGCAGGGCAGCATATTACAATTTATATTAGGTTGGATATTGGTAATGGTTTCGATGTTCAGCATAGGCATGATGGTGGGTGGCATTGCAAAGAATTCTAAAGTTGCAGGAATTATCGCAAGCTTATTGTATTTTTCAATGCTGATTTTTTCGGGAGCAACACTTCCTTACGAGGTAATGCCAACAACAATGCAAAAAGTTGTGGACATTTTACCGTTGACGCAAGGAATCAAAATACTAAAATCCGCAACCTTGGACTTGCCAATGAATAATGTCCTATTGCCGATTATTGCAATGGTGGTAATTGCGCTCATATGTTCTTTTGTGGCAATTAGATTTTTCAAGTGGGAATAGTGAACCGGTTTATCTCTAAATACTGATGAGAATTAAGGCACCTACGCAGGAAAAACGTAGAGTGCCTTCCTTTAAGGTAAATAGCATATAGGAAAATTGTGTGATAGAATGTAAGTGGATTTTAATATAATGCTAATAGATTTTTGAGGACAGTTAGGGAGGTATTTATGCTCGATGTTTGTTTGCTTGGAACAGGAGGAATGATGCCGTTGCCCCATAGGTGGCTCACATCTCTGTTAATAAGATATAATGGAAAAATGCTTTTGATAGATTGTGGTGAAGGAACTCAAATACCGCTTAAGATGGCTGATTGGGGATTAAAGCCGATTGATGCAGTTCTATTTACCCATTATCATGCTGATCATGTAGCCGGAGGAATATATTGAATCTGTGAGGACAATTTTTGCAAATACAATTGCAGGAAGAGATTTGCTTAAAAAAACGATAAAGTATGATGATTAATAAAGAAACCCATTTTTAGAATTAGAGTAATGAGAATTGTTTTTAAGTAGAACGACGATGAGTGAAATTGGCTTAGGGAAAGATGGGCAGTTTAAAGTTGATAATGTATATGTTAATAGAATTATGCTGGTTTAATAAGGGGGGAGTATGATCAAAAAGGAATTAATAAACCAAAGCATTGATTATATCATACAACATTTTAATGAGGACATTTCTATTAATGAAGTAGCAGACCACTTCCATTTCTCAAAGTTTTATTTTTGTCGGATGTTTAAAGAAGTAACAGGTGAAAGCATATATGCTTTCATGAAACGTCTGAAAATGGATCAAAGTGCTGTTGATATTAACCTGGAAAAGCAAAAAGCAATTACTGATATCGGATTGGATTATGGATATAGTCTATCAAATTATAGCTCTGCATTTAAAAAACATTACTGACTTGAATAGATGTATGTGTGAGTTGGACAATATTACTAAAATAAGAGCTGGGAAATTTGTGGTACATCGCTACGAAGGTAAAATAAAGGATATATTTTGTAGTCTACAAGGACTTTTTAGTGTTTGGTTACCAAAAAGCGGGTATCAAATGGATAAAATGTACGGATTAAATATTTATCAAAAAATTGATATAGATAATGATCAGGTAATTATGGATATATGTATTCCAATTAAATAGAGCAAGAATTCAGAAGCAACCTCACAGACTTTTTTCTATAATGAGAATAAATAGGCTGGATAATTCTCAAAGAAAGAAGTTTATTTTATGAGTAAATAAAAAACATGGAGGTATCTATAATGCTAAATATAAGAAAGAATCAAGAATGTGCTGTTTACCAATCAGTTTTAAAGAAGAGTGATATTGATACTGCAAAAGAAATTGTATATGGTAAAGATGGATTGGCAAAAGACGAAGATAACGCCAATTGGGTAAAATCAACAATGCGAAGATTAGAGAAGGCGTTTGATCAAGAAACAATAAAAGAAATTCGAATGGATTGCCAATGTGGATATGCTATGGATGAAAAATTGATATTTATAAAGGAGTTGCTATCTACAGCATCAAATCTAGAGGAATTTGCATGTTCAGAGAAGGCAAAAGCAGCCGGTTTATTCTATTCAGAAGGCGTACTATATCTTAAATTTTTATTTTGCCCATGTCCTATGCTTGCTGACGTAGACAGATTGGATACAAATACTTGGTGTCAGTGCACTACAGGATATAGTAAAGTTCTCTTTGAAAAAGCTTTTGGTTGTGAGGTTGATGTGGAATTAATAAAAAACATAAAAATGAGCGATGATATTTGTCTAATGAAAATCATTCCCCACGATTTTATTATACAATACGAAACTTTTAAGTAATAGGCCTATAAAGAGAATATGTAAACTTTAGCACCTTTGGTTGATCAATGCCAATTCATTGTTAATTGGAAACAATGAAAAAAGTAATGAAAATATTGTTATCGGACAGGCTATTTGTCAGTAACTTGGACAAGATAAATTGCAGGGAGAA
>CAYXPB010000318.1:0-5717 GCA_964466645.1 uncultured Acetivibrio sp.
GTTAAAGGCGGAGTCGGCAAAGTGCTGGAATATTTTGGCCCGGGTGTTAAAACTCTTTCTGTACCGGATCGTGCTACTATTACAAACATGGGTACCGAAACCGGTTGTACAACAAGTATTTTCCCAAGTGATGAAATAACCAAAGCTTTTCTTGAAGCTCAGGGACGTGGAGAACAATGGATTGAACTTGTTCCTTCAAGTGATGTTGAATATGATGAAATGATAGAGATTGACTTAAGTACGTTAGAGCCAATGATAGCTCTTCCACACAGCCCAGGTAACGTTAAAACTGTAAGAGAAGTAGCAGGAATAAAAGTTGACCAAGTAGGCGTAGGTTCTTGTACAAACTCATCTTTGAGAGATTTGAAAATGGTTGCTAATGCACTAAAAGGCAAGACAATATCAGAGACTGTGAGCATGACAATAAGTCCCGGTTCACGTCAAGTTGTTGGACATATGGTGGACAGTGGTGAGTTAAACTATCTAGTACAGGCAGGAGCCCGTATACTGGAAAATTCCTGCGGACCATGTATAGGTATGGGGTCTGCACCTTGTTCGGCAGGCGTTTCAGTTCGTACATTCAATAGAAATTTTGAAGGCAGAAGCGGTACTAAGGATGCTGATGTCTATCTTGCAAGTCCTGAAGTAGCAGTAGCTGCAGCTATTACAGGAAAGATAACAGATCCTAGAGATTTAGGAGAATGTCCTAAGATACAAATGCCGGATAAATTCTTTATAAATGATAACATGACTTTAAAGCCTTTACCTCAAGAGGAAGCTAAGAAGGTTGATATTGTAAGAGGCCCGAATATTAAGCCGCTTCCTTCCTTTGAAAAACTGCCCGATGTTTTAGAAGGAACAGCATTACTTAAAGTAGGAGACAATATAACCACTGACCACATAATGCCTGCAGGAGCTAAAATATTACCTTTGAGGAGTAATATTCCTGAAATATCGAAATATGTATTTGAAGCAGTTGATGAGAATTTCTCTAAAAGAGCTTTAGAAAGCAGCGGAGGATTCATTATCGGAGGCGAAAACTACGGACAGGGTTCAAGTCGTGAGCATGCAGCATTAGCTCCAAAATATCTCGGTGTAAAAGCGGTTGTTGTAAAATCCTTTGCAAGAATACATCTTGCCAACCTTGTTAATTTCGGGATTGTTCCTTTGACTTTCAAAAATCCCGCAGATTATGAAAGAATAGAGTTAGGAGACAAGATTGAGATTGTTATAGGAGATTTGAAGGGTGAAGTTAAACTTAAAAATCTGACTAAAGGATTTGAGATTGAGTTAAGCCATACTTTATCTGCGTTAGATGCAGAGATACTGAAAGTGGGCGGTAAACTTCCTTGGATTAAGGAAAGTATTAAGAAATAATAATTATTCACAGTAATTAATAAAGGGGTTGGCAGAAGCCAACCCCTTTAAGTTACATTTCTTTTGAAAATGTACATATTGGTGTTTCAGACAAATAGACATTATTGTAGTATAATATATATAAGAAATTCGTAATAAGGTGATTCCAGAAAATAACTGGTCAATGGGTGTTTTACAAAAATAACAGGGCAGATTGCTGCTTGGGGAAAATGGGCTTTTAGGGTTGTGCTATAAATATTGATCAGGGATTTTTTAAAATGCCATAGTTTATAGAGGGTGAAAAGTGATGGAAAATATGTTTTTATTCAATTTTTTTAAGTCATTTGCTATCTTAGGAGCTTTCGGTGTAATCTTTGGATTGTTTTGTCTTATAGCATTATACTATATTGACTCAAGAAGTATAAGGGATAATTACAACAACTTTGGAACATCTTTAGGTAATGCTCTTTTTATTATCCAAAATATTTTTGAGCCTCAGGCGAAGTTCCGTACAGAACAGGTAATATGGGTAAAAAGAAGGCGAACTCCGGCAGAAAAGATGATGTCTGGTTTGTCGGAGCTGCACTATGATAAAATAAGTATTAGAGGGATTAGAAGTATGAAGAATAAAAGATACTATTTTAAATCATGATTTTAATATTTCATGAATCTGTAGCATTTTTTCAATTAGGCTCCTTCTATCTTTATCTAAAACAGGTTTTACTAGTTCGAGCGTTCTCGCGAGACCTTCGCTGTCAACATGTCTATTTGTTTGGAGGTTTTTTATGTACTGCATAAGATTTTTATATGTATTGTGATAAACTGTGCCTTTTTCAAGGTTATCGCTTAAAATATTTCTATGTGGTTCAGGAGAATACTCTGCAATAACAGAGAGCATTTGAAGAAGAAGTTCTACATTGTTTATATCCTGTCGATTTTCAGAATCCTTCCGATTTGACGAACTTGTGACGGTTTTAATTTTATATGCAGCATTTATCCCGTTAGTAATTTGTTCGAGTTTTTGGTATCTATCCATGGTTACTCCTTAAATACAGTTCTATGATTTTATATTATGTTAAATATAACGATTTCGTTACATGAAAAGTGTAAGTTAAAAAATATAGAAGATAATGTATATAGAAAGTTTTGTCGCAAAATTATTGAAATATGTAAAATAAACGCCTATAATAAAGAATAATACTAAAAAAGAGGAAGAGATTACGAATGGGTTATAAAAGTTTTGATGAGATCAATGAGAAGATCAGAAGTGGTAAAGCTGTGGTTGCTACTGCTGATGAAATAATAGATATTGTGGCTGAAAAAGGTGTAAAGCAGGCAGCTAAAGAAATAGATGTTGTTACTACTGCTACCTTCGGTCCTATGTGTTCTAGCGGAGCATTTATTAATTTTGGACACTCCGATCCGCCGATAAGGATGGCAAAGGTGTGGCTAAATGATGTGCCTGCTTATGCGGGGATAGCTGCAGTTGACGCTTATATTGGTGCTACGGAGGTTTCAGATACGGCAGAGGGTATCTACGGTGGTGCACATGTAATTGAAGATCTGATTGCAGGAAAGGACATAAAGCTTTATGCAGAGAGTTATGGTACCGATTGTTATCCTAGAAAAGAAATAACAACTTATATAAATAAGTCAAATATAAATCAGGCGTATATGTTTAATCCTAGGAATGCCTACCAGAACTATTCTGCAGCTACAAATACATCGGATAAAATACTGTACACTTATTTGGGGACGCTGCTGCCGAATTGCGGCAATGTAACTTATAGTACTTCAGGCCAACTGAGTCCACTTTTAAATGATCCGCACTATAGAACTATAGGAATTGGGACAAGAGTGTTTTTGGCTGGTGCACAAGGATATGTCGCGTGGGAAGGAACCCAACACAATCCTGGGCAGCAAAGAAGCGAAAATGGAGTGCCTATAGGTGGAGCAGGAACTTTGGCACTTATAGGCGACATCAAACAGATGGATACAAGGTTTGTAAGGGCTGGAATATTTGAGAGGTACGGAATCTCCCTTTTTGTAGGAGTTGGTATTCCAATACCTATTTTAGATGAAGAAATGTTAATTCAAACTACTATTAAAGATAAAGATATATTTACCAATATTTATGACTATAGCGTTCCATCTAGGTCAAGGCCTGTTATAAGGTCTGTTTCCTATGAGGAATTAAGAAGCGGATTTGTTGAATTAAATGGTAAGAAGGTATCGACAGCCCCCATGTCAAGTCTTAAGAAGGCCAGGGAGATTGCACAACTGTTAAAACAACAGATTGAGAAGGGAGAATTTTTGGTTTCTCAGCCGGTTGAATCTCTACCTATGAATAATAAACCGAATAGTCTCGATATAAGGGGGTCTGAAAGTGAAAAAGATTAAAGTGTCTTTATACTACCCTGCCACAGAGGTCACAAAGCCCATAACTTATCATCTGATAAAGGATTTTGATCTTCAGATTAATATACTTAATGCGGACATTAGTTTGAACAAAGTGGGCAAACTGGTTATTGATATAGTTGGAACGGAATGGAATGTTGAAGCTGGACTAAAATATATACAAGATCAAGGAATAAAATACAAGCTTTTTACGAAAAGTTTAATCTGGCAGGAAAATGCCTGCGTTCATTGTGGAGCGTGTACGGCAGTTTGTCCATCGGGAGCGCTTACTATGGATAAACAGAACTGGAGTCTTACTTTTGACAAGGAAAAGTGCATGGTTTGTGAGCTTTGTGTAAAGGCATGTCCTCTCAAGGTTATGTGTGTAACGATATAGTCTTTTTAGGAGATTGTTATGTATGAGGAAAGAGTTTACAGAAATTTATTCAAAGGCATCAATCTGAAGTTTTTTGACGTAGGTATTGAACAAACCGACTTAATGATAGGTGCAACAAAAGAGCTTTATAGTGAAGCTCTTTTGTTGGTTAAGAAATATAGGTCAAGTCTTGAAACATATATAAAAAAACACCCTGACTTTTTAGCAAGCCTTGAGCCAATAGAAGCTTCAAACAATGCACCCTACATTGTAAAGAGGATGTGTAACGCAGCTTTTATGGCAGGGGTGGGACCGATGGCAGCAGTTGCAGGAGCAGTTAGTGAGCTCGTAGGTATGGAACTGTTAAGTTTTTCTGAGGAAATTATTGTCGAAAACGGTGGGGATATTTTTATGAAAACAAACTCAAAAAGGAAGGTTGGCATATATGCCGGGAATTCACCCCTAAATGAGAAAATTGCCCTTGAAATCGCTCCTGAAAAGACGCCTTTAGGAATATGCACTTCATCCGGAAGGGTCGGACATTCCTTAAGCTTCGGAAAAGCAGATGCCGCCGTCATATTGGCAAAAGACACCTTCCTTTCTGATGCAGTTGCCACTGCTACCGGAAATAGGGTTAAAACAGCACAGGATATAGAAAGTGCGATAAAATTTGCATCAGGCATCAAGGGGGTTGAAGGTGTTTTGATAATTGTGGGGGACAAGATAGGAGCATGGGGGGATATAAGTCTAACGAGCTTTTGAAAAGGTAAGATTAAAGAATGGTGGTTTTAAAGGGAGGGTGTAACATCATGCTGTACAGATATTTTATCGGAACAGGTGAGACTGATATTATCAGTATTGAACAAGTATACGACCTTTACCAAAAAGGCATGATTAACAAAACAAGTAAGCTGTATGACGTTGATAATAATGTGTATATTGAAGCTTGTCAAGTGCCTGAATTTATTGATGTGTTCCTCGAGGTATATTCGAATGAAAACAAATCTGCAAAACTATTAAAGTATATAATTTCATCGGTGTTTTTTTTGATGTTTTTCTTGATTAGTATGGTAAATACTTTTTTAAATTTAGGTATTGAGAAAATGGAGAAAAGCACGACCTATTTTTTAGTGTATATGATTGGCACATTTTTAGGGATTGCTGTGCTGATTGCATTAATAATTCTTATTTGTACAAAGGTATTTAAAAAGCATAGTGCAATACTAATCATTAGTTCAAGTATTTTAATGTTTGGTGTTTCAACATTCCTTTTAGTGAATACGGTTGGAACAATAAATACTGCAAAAGCAAAAGAAATTCAAAAAGAAAAAGTAACCTTAGAAAAGATTATTAAACTATATGAAGCGAGTTTAGCCGGTAATATTAGTGAAGAGGACATAGCTGCTGATGAATATGGTGAATTTGCACCATTAGTATCTGAAACACAAGAATATGTTTTGTCTCTTAATCATGCGAATGTGGGAGTTAATTACCTGTTTAAAGATATTCCTATAAACCAAATCATTTCAAATGAAGTACTATCTAGTGACGAACGCATAAAACAAAATAGGGAAAGTATTAAGGTTGT
>CAYXPB010000319.1:0-5703 GCA_964466645.1 uncultured Acetivibrio sp.
TCTATGAAGCTTTAGGAGTAAATCCTCCATCGTTATAAATTTCGGGAATTCAGGTAGTAACGATGATTCTCTTGCTTTAATTACCATACGTTCAGCTTCAGGCGGTAATTCTGGCTTATAAGGATTACTACTATATCGGTTAACTTGGGACATTAGCTTTACATATTCATCTTCTGTATATGACAATACCCCTACTACAAAATATTGCAAATCTAATCTTTTTATAAGCTTATCCCACTTTTTACTTATATATGTTCTGACAGTATTTTTACTCCATCCAGTAGCCTTAGCGATATCATCAAGGTTAAATCCTGTTTTAGTTTTTTCCATTTCTGAGAAGAATTTATATGACATTCGAAATTTTTCTGTATCAGCCATATTTCAAAACCACCTTTTTAATGAAATCTTTTAGATATATTGTGAGTGTTTTCCTTTAATTACTAAAATTATATCAAATTTTATTTTAATTTCAAATCGAATATACGTTCGAAAACGTTGATTTTTTTATAAATTTTGAATATAATAATAATAATAAATTTTGTATATTTAAACCAAGATTAAATAAAGCCATAATAGGAGGCTTTGCAAATGAAAAAAAATATGCTGGTACAGCCATTTTTAAAATGGGCTGGAGGGAAACGTCAATTACTACCAGAAATAAGAAAGCGTATACCGTTAGAGTATACTACTTATTATGAACCATTTATTGGCGGTGGAGCTGTTTTTCTTGATTTACAACCTAATAAAGCGGTTATAAATGATATAAATAAAGAGTTAATGAATTTATATCAAATCATAAAAGATAATGTTGATGCTTTAATTGAAGAATTAAAAAAATATAAAAACGAAAAAGATTCTTTTTATGAAATTAGGGAACTTGATAGGGATAAGGGAAAATATAGCAGGTTAACACCTGTTCAAAGAGCATCAAGAATTATTTATCTCAATAAAACGTGTTATAATGGACTGTTTAGGGTAAACAGGGCTGGTGAGTTTAATACACCTTTTGGAAATTATAAGAATCCCAATATTGTTAATGAAATAACATTAAAAGCTGTCAGTACATATTTTAATAAAGCAAACATAACTTTTTTTTGTACCGATTTTGAAGAAGCATTAAAACGGGCAGGAAAAGGCTCTTTTGTATATCTCGATCCTCCTTATGACCCCGTATCGGATACAGCAAGTTTTACAGGTTATAATAGAGGTGGCTTTGATAAAATTGAGCAGACTAGATTAAAAGTTATTTGCGATAAGCTAAATGAAAGGGGCGCAAAATTTCTTTTGTCAAATTCATCAACAGAATTTATTAATGATCTTTATAAGGGCTACAAAATCGAAACTATACAAGCTAAGAGAAGCATTAATTCAAATCCCGAAAAAAGGGGAGAAATTGACGAAGTGTTGGTGAGAAATTATGAATAATATAAGCGAATTAACAAAAAACGACAGAGCTTGGCATAAACTTTTTGATAAATACAGTATACTACAAAATATTGATAATTATGGCTATTTTGAAATCACATCAAACGAAATTAATGAATTTAGAGAAGCAAGATTAATGACAAAATTTGATCATAAAACTAACTTACCCAAATTATTTGCTGACAATAATTTAGCTATTTTACCAATAACAAGAGGTAACTATGTTATTTCGAAGTTTGAAGCATATAAGGATTTCCATGAAATAGACTCTCAAATATATAGAGTTTCATTTCCAGAGTACTTAGAAAGTATTGATTATGATAATATAACAAGTGAAGCTATGGCAATTAACTGTGCTTATGTTTCAGGCATATTCGATGATTTTTTGGAGGATCAGGAAATTCTTCCAACAGTTAATGGCAGGATGAGTTCGGAATCTTTTTCTTTTCAAATTAGGAATACAGCAATAAACTCTAATGTTTCAGTAAATGTTGTTAATTCTCAAATTGAGATAGATGCCGGATTTGAAGGTTTGCAAAGTTTGTCAATTATCGAAGCAAAAAATTTTTTGTCGGACGATTTTCTTATTAGACAAATCTATTATCCTTACAGACTATGGTCAAAAAAGATAACCAAAACAGTAAAACCGATATATTTAGTATACTCAAATGGGATTTTTAGCTTATATGAGTACGAATTTCAAGATCCAAACAATTATAATTCACTGGTTTTGGTTAAACATAGAAATTATAGTATTGAAGCTGTTGAAATAAATCTAGGTGATATTCTAGGTGTGTTAGGACGAGTAAAAGATATACTTGAACCTGAAAGTGCTTTTCCACAGGCTGATAGTTTTAGAAGGGTTATAAACTTATGTGAATTGCTCTCAGAAAATGAAATGACTAGAGATGAAATAACATTAAATTACGCTTTCGAACCAAGGCAAACAAATTATTATACAGATGCAGGGAGATATCTGGGATTAATTCGTAAAGAAAAAATGGATGAAAATAGAATGCCTATTTTTTCTTTAACAGAGGAAGGGCGAAGAATATTAGGATTAAAATATAAAGCACGTCAATTAAAATTTGTTGAATTGATATTAAAGCATAGTGTTTTTAAAAAGACTTTGGAGAAACATCTAGAATATGGTGAGATGCCTCAAAAAAGTGAAATTGTTGATATTATGAAAAATTCCAACTTATATAAAGTCGAAGCAGACAGTACATACGAAAGAAGAGCATCTACAGTATCAGGATGGATTAATTGGATTCTGGAACTACAAAGATAAATAATAATGTGATGTGAGTTTTTTAAATTTAACTAGGAGGGTTTAAAATGAACTCAAAGAATTGTACAGTATGCGGAAAGCCACTTAATCAATCTCAATGGGATGAAAATAAAAAGTACAAATCATGCCCTAAGTGCTCCACTGAAAATGGTGAAGAACATGTTTACTATAAGTATCCTGAAAGTTTTGGAACTACAGAAAAGCGTTTTTCTTTAAAACATCCAGATGGACCCCAAAGTCATTGTGTGCCATGTAGAGGAAGTGGTAATTCGACTTTAAAGAAAATTTTTTGTAGTAACTTGAAACAACTTGAATAAATATATTAGGGTTTTCTAAATACAAGTAAATACTCATGAGATAGTAGCAGAAAATTATTTTCTATACTTTTTTTACTCCAAAATGTATTCATTTTGCAATTATACTGTTGTTTAATTATTATTTCTTTCAGTATAAAACCAATTTTTTGAAAAACTTGCATCACATTAAAACCCAATGGAATAATATGGTTATTTTTTCTGGTATCTCCAATGAGAATTGCACAGTATTTGTTAGGTTTTAATACTCTGTATAATTCTTTCGATACTTCATTCATTTTTATTAAAAATTCATCAATATTAAGACGAGATAAATCATCAGGTATATCGTTGCTATAGTTAATTATATTTGCATATGGTGGATGAGTACATATAAGGTCAATAGAATTATCTTGAATTATATCTTTAAGATTTAGTGCATTACCTAATAACAAAATAGGCTCAATAGTGTCTACTTTTTTAAACTGAAGATTTTTTTTCGATATTTCAATAGCGTTTTTATTTATATCTATACCAATACCCTTACGTTTTAAGAGTTTTGTTTCAATTAAAGTAGTACCGCTTCCGACAAAAGGGTCAAGTATAATTTCATTTTCTTTTGAATACCTTAAAATAACATTTCTCGGAACTTCTGGTGACCAATTCCCTCTGTAATACCCGCTATGCGTAGCCCAGTTACCACGTTTTGGGAAAGACCAAACTGTTGTTGTTTGAAGTTCAAAATCCATAGGTTCCAAATTTTTATTTGATTGGTTTTTCTTATATTCTATTTGTTCTTCACGAATTGGAATGCCTTCTTTTTCTAATTCACTTGAATTTAATTCATAAGTTTTTGAGAAATATGATAATAAATCGTTTTCATTGTGTGTTTTTATGCTTTTTCTTTTCATAGAATATATACCTCTTTGATTATAATAATGGACTTGGACTAATTTTATTATAACATATTTAATTTACTATAATTAATATAAATTATTTTTCATATCTTTATTGTAATGTTTGTAAAAAATCGGCTACTCAAAATAGGCTCAATACATTTTGTTACAGGTAGTAGATAGGTAAAATGAATTAACTGTAAAATAAAGCTATCACCTTCATGCTTTTATGCTCCAGAGGCTGTCTCACAGATACTTTTAAATACTTTGATATTAGTAGTGCTAAAAGTAAACTATTTAAATAAACCAATAAAAAACATGCTTTAAACTCTTTTATATAATATAAATGCTACTTGCAAGAATTGCTTACAGGGCAGAAGTATGATACGGTATATATTATACCGTATCATACTTCTGCTCTGGCTCTTTAAAGCTACTTTGCAAGTTGCTTCAAAGCCATCTGAGAAGCTACTTACAGTACAGCTCCGTCAGCAATTCTAAAGAATGGGGGGCAAAAAGCCCGGGATTCCTCTTCGTGAGTGGACTACGCAGAGACTTCACTGGTATACTTTTTTTCTGAAATTTGTAAAGTATTTTATTGCCTATTGTGAAAAAACTGCTGAAAAGAGGGAAAAATGTTGTCCTACTTCAAAAATGAGAAATCCAGTGTTTATGCGCCTTAAGCCTCCCTTCTGCCAAATTCGTATTCTTCCGGCTGTTGTCCTACTGTGCCAAAAGACACTATGTTTTGCATTTGCCGGGTTGGGGCATATCCGTTATAGTAGATTGTTATGTTTTCACGGGTGACAACTATTGCTTGAATCAGATCAAAACGGTCAAGTGGAAGATCATATATGTTGAATTGATTCTCTATCAGTAATGCAAGGTGTTGTTCATCCACTTTATGACGTTCGCAGCCTCCGTCCTTTCCAGTAGAGTACTTTGAACAGATATATACTTTTTTATTTCGTTCTTTCTTGGCTCTATATTTCCAATTGCAAAGCCCACAGTATACTTTGCCGGAAAACAAGAAGTTAGTTGTGTTTTCAGACATGGTAAATCTCCTTTTTGATTTTTTTAGTTCATTTTAGCGGATTTTCTTTTTTGTTGCAAGTTGCTGACTGTGCGCCGTTTCTAATGTTCTTTATTCAAAACTGTAATTTCGGGTAAAAGGAAAGCCGGGATTTCTCCCGGCAAGTTAAAAAAGTATTTCGTCAGGTTGCAAAGTACAAAATTTTATTTTTTTAATCCCAGCAAAATTTACTTAGCAATTATTATATCCCCTGGGTGTAGAAATAACTTATTATTGTCAAACTTAAGTTCCTTCCACGTGCTCCTATCCTCGGTTTCACAATCATCAATAATTCTATATTCTGAATAAAGATCAGACGTCATTGGTAATTCAATTACTTGATAGTTTTCATTATTGTTTCTAAAAAGATTGTTTTCATTACAAAAACTTAAGCACTTTATCGCCCTATCAAATTCTAATTTTGACTTTAATGAATCTTTATTCCCTGTTTTTAGTTTCTCAATTTCAATATTTCTTAATCCGATTAACTTTTCTATGATGTTAGTTAAACAAAAGTCCCCTTCCATGTTATTCCTCCTTTGTCTATTTTTTCAGTGCATTTGGTGTATTGGGTTTGATTTTTATAGCAACTTTGGTACCACCAGGTAGTTTAATGTTAATGTGCTTAAATAGTTTATGTGGATTCTCACCTGGGTGACCATATACTTCTCCTTTTGAATTCATGAGATAGTCTTTATGATATATGCCATTTGGGTCAGTTCCTTT
>CAYXPB010000320.1:0-5692 GCA_964466645.1 uncultured Acetivibrio sp.
TATAATAAGGGCAGCACCTGATTCTACTGGTACTACTGTAGCATTCATTCTTTCTGGGAATACTTCAATAGTATACCCTACATGCCCTGTCCACTGTACTCTAAAGTCAGCTGAAGATGGCGTTGCACCATTTTTAGGATTCAAGAATGGTTCATAAATCTCATCAATAACTTTTTGATAACACTGAAGAGCTATACAAACCTCTGCCCAACTGTGAGTAGTTTTATCAATTACATCACCAGCGTCTGGATCATTTTTATTTGCGTCTTTATCAATAGTACTTGGATAAACCAAGCTTTCTAGATAAGCATCCCCTGTGTCAACTATGTAAGCAACAAGTGCCTTTTGAATATTACCACCCTGTGCTCTATCTGCTTTCTTTCTACTGTTCGAAACAACACCTGAGAACATACTGAATGCAATTACAGCTAAAACACCCATAATAGCTATAACAATCAAAAGCTCGATAAGTGAAAAACCTTTTTTGTTCTTTAACATTTTTTTCATACTTAACCCTCCTATAATTTGTCTTTTTTTATCATACTGCTTATCTTACACTATCCTATTCCATAAAAGCTACAATTTGAAATCCCCCCCCAAATCTTTTTTGGAATAAGATACTGCTATAAGCAAAATTCTCTAGAATTCAGCATTTTGGTAAATACTCAACATTGGTACAAGAACACTCAATACAACAAATGCAACTACAAAAGCTAAAAGAATAGTTATAAGCGGTTCAATTAATGCCATTAACTGTTGAATAGAAGTCTCCACCTCTTGATCATAAAAATCAGCTGCTTTTTCTAGTGTAAAATCTAGACTTCCTGATTCTTCTCCAATTCTTACCATTGACATGAGAAGCGGAGGAAAATATTTGCATCCAAGCAAAGGTTGTGTAAGACCTTTACCTTTTTTTATCTCATCTATAACAATATCAAACCTTTTGATAATAACAGCATTATTAAGAATCCTCTGCACTACTTCCATAGATTGAATAAGTAGTACACCACTTGACATTAGCGTCCCGAGAGTACGAGCAAGTCTTGATGTAATAATATTTTTTGTGACACCTTTCAAAACTGGAAGCCTGATAGCTAAATTCCCAAAAAACATCTTTCCGGTATCGGATTTTGAAAAAGCTTTAAAGCCAAAAAACATGGCAACCATTGCTGCAAGTATAGCCCACCAAAAACTCACAAAGAAATCACTGACCGCAATAAGTATCTTCGTAAATATTGGTAAAGGAACATTAAACCCTTCAAGGATTTCAACAAAAGAAGGAACAACAAATACCATTAAAACAATTATTACTGCAACTGCTATAACCGCTACAATAACAGGATATGTAAGTGCACTTCTAATCTTAGCGTTGATTGCGTTTTGATTCTCAAACTGCTTTGCAAGCCTTTCAAATACTATATCTAGCTGACCACTAACCTCTCCCGCTTCGACCATACAAATCATAATCTCAGGGAAGATATCTTCATGCTTCCTCATGGAGTTTGACAGTGAAATACCTTTTTGGATATTATCATATATATCATTCAAACATTCTCTTAATGTCTTATTTGTCGTCTGCTGTTTTAAAACATCCAAACATGTGGCAATAGGAACACCAGCTTGTAAAACAATAGCAAACTGTCTATTAAAAATAGACAAATCCTTAGTAGTAACTCTTTGCTTGAATACTCCTATAGTGCTAATGTCTGTCAGAGCATTTTTCTCCACTATCTCAACAGGAGTATATCCCTTATCCTCAAGCAGCCTTCTTAGCTCTTCTACGCTATCAATTTTAGTTTCACCTGAATACAATTTTCCTGATTCAGTTTTAACCTTGTAGCTGTATACTGGCATTTTTCCAACCCCCAAGTAATCAACTGCATTTAATTTATAAAAATTTAAAACTAAATGTTCAATTTGTAGAGTAATTAAATATAAAAATATACTTTGAATTCAACTTCGAAAAGATACATAATATATGCGATATAGATTTTTGTATTCTTGGATAATAATTATTAAGGAAGAGATGCTGGAGAATTATTGATACTATCAATAAGATCTTAAGATAAGCCATATGTAACCTCCCAAATAATATACTCCAAGAAAAATAATAAAAAGTAATTTAATTTCTTCTAAATATCTATAATTCTTTATTTAATTATATTCTACAACATATCGGACAAAAATACTAGTACTTTTTTTACATTGATATTATTTTTCTCAAATTATCCATATCAATTGAGTACTGGCATGCACTTTCGTAATCAATAAGTTCTTGCTTATAAAGGTCTGCAAGGCATGTGTCCATAGTATACATTCCAAATTGTGATCCCGTTTGGATACATGTATTGATCTGGTGCGTACGACTTTCACGTATCAAGTTTGCTATAGCAGGTGTCCACACCATAGTCTCGGTAGCAAGAACACGACCTTTGTCGTCGGCACGTCTTATCAACTGCTGAGATATAATACCCTGCAAAACTGTGGAAAGCTGAGTTCTTACCTGTGCTTGTTGATGAGGTGAAAATACGTCAATAATTCTGTCGATGGTCTTTGCAGAACCTATAGTATGCAAAGTAGACAACACAAGGTGGCCGGTTTCAGCAGCAGTCAATGCTGTAGCAATAGTTTCCTGGTCACGCATCTCACCTATAAGAATAACGTCAGGATCTTCCCTAAGTACGGCTCTAAGAGAATTGGAATAGTTTTTGGTGTCTGCACCAATCTCCCTTTGATTTATTACGCTCTTATTATGTCTATGAAGAAACTCTATGGGATCTTCAATTGTCACAATATGACACTTTCTCTTAGTATTTATGTAGTTTAACATAGCAGCTAGTGTTGTAGATTTACCATGCCCAGTTGGACCTGTTATAAGTATAAGACCTCTTTGTTTCATAGCAAGATCATAAACTAATCCTGGCAACCCTAGATCTTCAATTTTAGGTACATCTTGAGGAATAGTTCTGAGTGCTATTGCGCAAGTACCCCTCTGCTTAAATACGTTTACCCTAAAACGTGCCAATCCAGCAATAGCATAGGATGAATCTACCTCTCCAACATCTAGAAAAGTCTCGTATAATCTGCTGTTCAAGCACTGTTTTGCCAATTCTACACAATCATGCGGTGTAAGTATTGGCTCATCAAGATTTATCAAGTCACCATGTAACCTGACAACCGGTGGTACACCTGCACAAATATGAAGGTCAGACGCTCCCATATTTACTGCTTTTGTAAGAAATGAATTAATTTCCATAAATTACATCCTCTCATCTAATCTTTTGAAAATGCTATTTTAAGCATTTCATCAATCGTAGTTGTACCATTCTTTACGAATCTCGCACAATTAATCCTCAAGGTCTTCATGCCGTTTTTAATAGCAGCATCCTTAATTGTATCCGAATTTTCGTTTTTTGCAATTAATTCTCTGATATCTCTGTCAACTTCCATTATTTCATACACGGCTATTCGGCCTTTATATCCAATATTATTACACTCAGGACATCCTACTGCTTTGAAAACTGTAACTTCTTCACCTTCATCAATCCCTAAAACATCCTTGGTATATTCATCTATTTCCACTTCTTCTCTACACTTTGGACAAAGCCTACGTACAAGCCTTTGAGCTAAAACTCCAACAACTGATGATGACATCAAAAATGGCTCTATCCCCATGTCTATCATTCTCGTTATAGAACTTGCCGCGTCATTGGTATGCAGTGTACTAAACACAAGGTGACCTGTGATAGCGGATCTTGTAGCAATTTCAGCAGTCTCGCCGTCACGAATCTCTCCTACCATTATTATGTCAGGGTCTTGTCTCAGGAATGATCTCAAGGCTGCTGCAAAAGTCATCCCTGCTTTAACATTAACTTGCACCTGATTTATTCCTTTTATGGTGTTCTCCACGGGATCCTCTACTGTAAGTATGTTTACATTAGGTTTACAAAGTTCTTTCAAGGCGGTATACAGAGTAGTTGATTTACCACTTCCTGTAGGACCAGTAACAAGTATTATACCGTGAGGATTTGATATGATATTGTCAAACTTAACCATATCATCTTCAAAGAATCCTAGTTGCTGTTTTGTAACATTAAAGCCATCTTTGTCCGCTATCCTCATTACTATCTTTTCGCCGAACATTGTAGGTAATATAGACACACGAAGATCGTAATTTTTACCATCTACTGAAAGGGAAATTCTACCGTCCTGCGGAATTCTTTTTTCCGCAATATTCAAACCACTTATAATTTTTATTCTTGCAGACATGGAAGGCATTATCTTTATATCATGACGCATTATTTCAACAAGCTGACCGTCAATTCTATATCTTACTAATACATTGTCTTCCTGTGGTTCAATATGTATATCACTTGCTCTACTCGCAACAGCCTTTTGGAATATTATGTTTACCATTTTTACTATTGGAGCATTTTCAAGATTCGAAACATCAACAACTTCTTCATCCTCTTCAGACTCTTTAATCTCAACAGCAATTTTTTCATTTACTCTCTTTATTTCCTCATCTAACTCTGCAATTTTCTTTTCACCAGAAGATCCCTTTTTTTCAGACTTATTATAATAAACATCGAGGTACTTAATAATACTCTCTTCCTCTGCTAGGCAAGGTATAATCTCAAGACCTGTAGTAAGTCTCAAATCATCTATTGAAAAGATATTCATCGGATCACTCATTGCAACTCTAAGAGTTGTATCCGTCTTTTTTATCGGAATCAACTTATGCATCCTTGCTATATTGTAAGAAACAACACTTATAGCTTCTTCATCAAATTCAGTTGAATCCAAATCAACAAATTGAACCCCCATTTGCTTCTCTAGAAACTCATAAAGAGATTTCGTATTAATAAAACCCTCTTTGACAAGAATTTTCCCGATAAGGTCACCACTCTTAGATTGTATGGACAATGCTCTGTCTAATTGATCTTGCGTAATAACTCCAGATTTAACTAGCAAATTACCTATCTTATCTTTAAACAAACCATTTTCAGCGTAATCATTGATTCCATAATTATCTGACGAAGTATTAGACATATTGCTCAAACCCAAATCCGGCAACTCAACATCCTGCTTAATTGAATTATAGGTACTGTTATCAAGCAGCATTTCTTCTTTCTCTTTTATCTGATCTTGCTCATTATGTTCCGATGTTTTTTCTTCCTTTGCCGATTCCGTTTTGGCATCTTTAATTTTCATTTCTTCACCATAAAACTGAACAATAAACTTTTCAAGTTCTTTACTATCCACAAGAACAGGCTTTATTTCAAGACCGGTCGCAAGTCGAATATCGTCTATGGAAAATATATCTGTAGGGTCTTTCATAGCCACTGTTAAAACATTATTTTCTTTTTCAATAGGTAAAACTTTATATCGATGTGCAATGTTTTTTGTTATAAGACTTGGAATACTTGCATCTTTAAGGCCACTAGCAGATAGATCTACAAAATCTATACCCATTTTAGTGGAATTTGCTATCATGATGTCTTTTGGGGCCACAAGTCCAAGCTCAACAAGAACATCCTCAATATTTCCTTTACTTTCACGCTGGATGTCCCAAGCTCTTTTTAGATCTGTAATTTTCAGAACACCCATTTCTAAAAGTATTTCATCAATCCCTCTAGTATCTAATCCTACCATTTTGAACCCCCAAATAGTATTTAATTTTATTACCCTA
>CAYXPB010000321.1:0-5654 GCA_964466645.1 uncultured Acetivibrio sp.
GAACTCCACATATCAACACATGCCCGTAAAAGTGCGGATAGAAGGGCATGAAGAATTGCTTTGCGGGTCATTCCATGAAGAAAATCCGCACTACACCACTTCACCGACGCAAGCTTGCCAAAGAAGAAGGGCTTTGCGGGTCCGGTTCAGTGGCGTCGGGCATGTACACGTTAGCTGCAATCGGACGCAGGCCGCGACATCGTGTCGCGGTTTAAAGGCAGTATATTATATGAATAGAGGTAGAATATAATGAATATAGGTATTTTAGGAACTGGGTTTATGGGGAAGGTTCATGCACAGATTTATAAGTCCATCCCGGATGTGAATATTGTTGGGATGGCTGGAAGAGACATATTACATACAACTGAAATTGCAAATAATTTCGAAACGAGAGCATACAAAAATCCATATGATTTGATTAATGAAAAAGATATTGATGCTATTGATATTTGTGTGCCTTCAATGTTTCATACAGAATTTGTCGTTGAAGCTTTAAAGTCAGGTAAACATGTTTTTTGTGAGACTCCTTTGACATATGATCTTGAAGATGCTACAAGAATGTTTGAAGCGTCAAGGAACTCTGATAAGAAGCTAATGGTAGCGTTATACGATAGGTTTCAAAGTCAATATAAGTATATATATGAATATATAAAGTCTGGCAAGTTAGGAAAGCCCAAGGCAGTTTTTGCAAATAGACGGTCACAATCACATTTTGCGAGTAAGGATATTATATTAAACTTGATGATACATGATTTTGATTATATATGTTGGTTACTTGGAAAACCAAAATCAGTGTATTGCAAGGGAATAAGTACAATTGAAGGAATAAACGAGCATGTTAATGCTATTCTTGAGTATGATGAAACATCTGTAGCTGTTGAAGGAAGTGCAATTATGCCGAAGACGTTTCCATTTAGTACAAGCTTAAGAGTCGTATGTGAATATGGTGCGATTGAATTAAATTGGTCTTGGACAGATAAAGGGCCTGTGAATGATATTGTTTTATACCCCAACACAGGTAATGCAGAAAAATTGGAAATCATAGACTATGACCCTTATGAAGCTGAATGTAAATATTTTATTGAATGTATAAAAGGTAATGAAGATGGTACTATATTAGGAATTGAAAACGCATTGGAGTCTGTTAGGGTAGCTGTTTTGGCAAGAGAGTCATTTCAACAAGGTGGATTAAAAATTCAAGTGTAAAAATTTGTGGGGCGCACGTCCGTGTGCGCCTCTGAGTCACGGGGCGTCCGACTCCAGCTAACAACAGATTCACACAAGGGCTCGTGAGAAAGAGCATGAAGTAGCTCTCTGGAGCGTGAACATGAAGAATGGCTCGCCACATTCCTTCACCGGGTCAATGACCGCCTGCGAAGAAAGGCTCTGCGGGTCCGGTTCAGGAACGTCGTGAATCAAAACGTTCTCTGAAAATCGCATGCAAAGCGTCGCGTCCTGCGACGGTTTAGAAAGCAGGGCTTCGTAGTGTTTGCCAGAATACTTATTGTGGGGGATAAAATGAAGTATAAATTTATTTTATTGATATTTTTAATTATTGTTATAATAATTATCTTTGTTTGGTACATGTTCATTAATAAGAGTGAGAAGAACAATATAATTGATGTCACTATTGGTAAGGAAAATCTTTTGAAAAAAAGAATTATTTATTTAGAAGGTGAGATTAATGATAAGAATGCAAGTTTAGTTGTAGCACAACTATTGTTTCTGGAAAAAGAGTCATCAAGCGAAGAAATTAAGTTGGTAATAAATAGTGATGGTGGTACTGTTACAGCTGGTTTTGCTATATATGATACTATTAAGTTTATAAAGTGTGATGTATCTACTATAGCTATGAATAAAACTTATGGAATGGCTACATTTTTATTGTCATCAGGTACTAAAGGAAAAAGAATTGCTTTAGAAAATAGTAAGATAGTTATGACACCACTATCTGGGAAAAGTACAAGTGATCTGAGTGACAAGCAAAAAAAATCTGTTGATACTGTTAAAAACAAAATTAATGAGATATGGTCAAAAAATACAGGACAGGACATTGCAAGAATAATAAACGATAGTGAAAAAGTACAAATATTTAATCAAAATGAAGCAAAAGATTATGGGATTATAGATAAAATTGGATTTGATAATTAATGTTGGGGGATTAAAGGCCGCAGCATCCGTGCTGCTCTGGCTTCGCGGGGCATGCGACATCAGAGAACAAGTCCATTTGCGTAAAGGGCAAAGCATGAAGTATGCCTACGAAGAAGGAGCACGAGGTCATCCTGCCCACACCGCCTCACCGGGCTAAAGCCGCCAGGGGGTATTCCTTACGGGTCCGGTTCGGACGGCGTCGCAAATGACGAGCGATCTCCGACATATCCTGTTTGCCCGCCATCCATGGCGGGATTTTGCTAGGGTAAGGCGTTGTAGTCTATTAGTCTATTTAAGAATGTGTTAAAATATTGATAATATCACATGAGTTTTATAATAAGTTAAATGATTCATAAACTGGGGGTAGTATATATTGGAGAGGATATTATTTATATGGACTTTGATATTTTTATTAGTTGGTTTAATTGTATGGATAATACTTTCTATAAGAAAGCAACAATCTAGTATAAAAATAATGCTATTAGGAATTTCTATTATTTTAACCGGTGGAATAATCGCAGTAGATCCTAATTCTAATCTTGGTGGAGTAGAATATTTATTTGTTTTGATAGGATTAATAGTAAGTATTTTAGGATTTTCTAAAAATGATAAAACACTATATTAATATCTATTTTATTTGTAACAGTACATCAGAATTATTATATTGATTGGCGTAATTGAGTTTTCTGAGGAAGTCCCGTCCGTGGGACTTTCTGAATCACGGGTCAGGATACATCGGAGATCAATGCATCTCAGTGAAGGCTACGAGAGCAGGAGCATGGAGTAATCCTCTGAAGTGGAAGCATGTAGAAATGCTCCGCCTCATCCTCTCATGGGCGCAGTTGCGCGCTGACGCGGGACATCCTTACGGGACCATTCGAGGACGACTGAGATGCCGACGTTAGGTGTAATTATCCCATATCAGAGCAGGATTATTGGGTCATAATAGAGGAGGGTTTAATGTGAGAAAAATATTAGCGTGGATAGTTCCATTATTGTATGTGATGATTTTATTATCAATTGGTGTATTAAATACTTGGATACCTAATGCACAATTATGGATTGAGGTCACAAAAATTGGTCTATCCTGGCAAGTTTTACTTGTAATACTTGTTTGTACTCTTGTGTTTTTATTTGAAGAGCAAATTAGGGCATTTCTTACTAAGGTGAAGGGTATAGAAGTTGACAAATGGAAAGTTACTTGCCAACAAGATAATGAAGATACTGAACTCATTTCAACTGCACAGTTTGTGCAACTTATGACACATAGAGATACACAATGGAAAACATCGTATGATCAGGTTGTTGCAACAGCACAACAAACAATAGAGCAAGTTATTGAGGAAAATAAAAATTTACAAGAATTTGCGAATAGAGTCTTTCTTGATAAGTTAATATGGCAATTTAAATATGCAGATAGGATATTAGTTCTGAAGACTAAACATATATTAAGATTTATATCATATAAAGGTAGTTTTACACAGAAGTCATTTAGAACAGATTGGGGTAATATTGTACCTGATAATATTGAGCAAGAGGCAATGATTAATATTCTTACAGAGTTGAATTTTATTTGTATGCAGGAACAGGGATTCGTAATAACTGAAGATGGAAAACTATATGTGGCATACTTAGAAAGCTCTGGACAACTTAAAGTTGAACCAAGTGGACAGGCATGCTAATAAGTGAATAAAGGGTAGTGTGGTCTAACTACACCTAACAAGTCCATTTGCGTAAAGGGCAAAGCATGGAGAATGTTCTCTGGAGTAGGAGCATGAGGTCATCCTGCCCGCATCGAATCATCGGGTGCGGAGCACCGCCTACGTAGAAGGGCTTTGTAAGTCCGATTCTTCGACGCCGCAAATGGCGAAGCGTTAGATGAAATTGCCAATTTACTTTTTAAAAGTATTAGGGTTGATTATAAAGTAAAGAAGTTTTAGGAGGGCTAAAATGAAAAAAGGTAAGTATAAAATTAGGTGGATTATTGGTTTCAGTGCATTTTTTTTCTTATTACTACTACTGATTATACCATTAAAAAAAGAGATAGGATATTCTGTTGAAGTTTGTGGGCGAAGTATAGAAGATAGGGATTACTATATCTTATATAAAGAAGACCCAGGAGTAGGAAAGATGAAATGTACAAAAGAGCATTATGATGAATTATACGATGTAGAAAGAAATGATACACTATATATTGCTATATACGAAAGAAAAAGCAGTTTGTTATGGTCAGAATTGAAAGCTGTAAAACTAAGAAAATTTAAAGTTAATTTGGATGATAGTACACATAAAAATATTGTCACTAACCTTACTTACTATAGACTAATTGATGAAGTTTTAACAAGTGTAAATAAAGATAATTCATTATTTACAAGGGTATATGAATGCTATGGTCTAGATTCAGATAAAATGGTATTACAGACTACAGAAGATCTCACGCCTTATTTTTCAAATTTAAGTTCTGCTAAAGAGTGGTTAAAGAGAAATAAACCTGTTCAACTAAAACTTAGAGGTAATACAATCGTTGGACAAGAACTCTTGAAACGATGGGAAGATGAAGGGTATGTGCCTGAGTTTGAATATACAAAGGAAAGTCCAAAAGGATTAACGCTAGAAAAATTGATTGAAAAATAGATGATAAAACAAGGTGGGGAGTCAGCAAAATCATCTAACAAGTCCATTTGCGTAAAGGGCAAAGCATGAAGTATCTCTTTGAAGAAGGAGCACGGGGTCATCCTGCCCACACCGCCTCACCGGGCTAAAGCCGCTCACGGGTATTCTTACGGGTCCGGTTCGGACGGCGTCGCAAATGGCGAACGTTCTCTGAAATCCTAATGAACTATATGCTGACTTTAAGTGATTGTTTAAAATGAGTTCAGTGTACATCAGCTTTATTAAACGAATAAAATTGTTCGATTTTAAGGAGAATCAAATGTTGAAGAAAAACAACAAACCATTATTTTTTACTTTACTTATTCCTTTCTACTTTATAATTTTGGCATGTTTAATTGGAATGCAGGCAGGGCATATTGATTGGATTTACTTTTCAGTATATGCCATATCGATGGTAATAGCTGCGTGGGGGCTGAGTAGACATAATAGTTTAATAACAAACACTATAGGACTGATGTTCTTCGTAATTGTTGGTGCACATTCAATTTACTCTCCATTTACTCAAAACGTGCATTATGGACCTTGGATGTGGAGTATTTACTCTGGAATTGCACTCATCTTATTTGGGTTAAGTGCTTTTGTATATGCTTTCATAAAATTAAAAGGCAGAAAGTAATACCATAATCATCTGTTTTTTAATTGTTGCATATTATTTATGTATTCTGAACATTGAAGAGGTTTGGGATAGTACAAATTGAAGCTCAGAGGCGACGGACTTCAGAGAACAATCCATTTGCATAAAGGGCAAAGCATGTAGTATGCCTACGAAGAAGGGGCATGAGGTCATCCTGCCCCCATCGATTCATCGGGTGCGTAGCACCGCCTCTGGA
>CAYXPB010000322.1:0-5645 GCA_964466645.1 uncultured Acetivibrio sp.
GCCTCTCCATAAGGTTTGTATATTTTTTCATTGAGACTTTGCGCAAGGTTGATCACACTTCTGTGCTCAATCATTACTCCTTTTGGCTTCCCTGTCGAACCTGAAGTGTAAATGATATACGCCAGGCTGCAAGGTGCTGCATATGTTTTATTATCTAGAGCCTTGCCTTGATAAACACCCGGATTTCCCATATCAATAATGTTTTGAATTCCTATTTCCTCCAAATCCTTGTCGGCATTGTATACGAGCACTGTTTTAGCGCCACTGTTAGACAGCATATAGCTTATTCTATCCATTGGGTAGTCAGGGTCTATTGGAAGGTATGCCCCTCCAGCCTTTAATACAGCTACTATTCCTACTATCATCTCCAAGGAACGGTCTGCCATTACTCCTACTACGCTTTCTGAACCTGTTCCACTTTCTATAAGCCTCATTGCCAGTTGATCCGATTTTTCCTTCAATTCTCCGTAAGTAAGGCTCTTCCCCTCATATACTAAGGCTTTTCTATCAGGTGACTTTTTCGCCTGTGCTTCGAGAAGCTCTGTTATTGTACTGTCTTTAGGATATTTAACCTTTGTCTTGTTGAGATCAACGACCAACTGCTGCTTCTCATCCTCAGCCAACATCTCAAGCTCAGAAATCTTCCTTTCAGGGTTTTGAGCTATTTGTTTTAATAAGTTAATAAAATGCTCTTTTATTCTTTCTATTGTTTCTAGCTTAAATATCTTTGTGCAGTAATCCAGCACAAAAGACAATCTTGGACCATACTCAAGAGCATTAAGCGTTATATCAAATTTCGAAACCTTTTGCTCTGTTTTGTAAGTTGTAAACTTAATTGAGCCCAATTCCAATGGAGCCTCTTCATTCAATAGGGCAAACATTGTGTCAAACAATGGATTTCTGCTCATATCTCTTTTCAGGTTTAACTTTTCAACCAGCTCTTCAAACTGGTAATCCTGATTGTCGTACGCATTCAAGGCATTTTCCCTTACCTCAAGCAGGAACTCCTTAAAGGACTTATCACTCTCAGGGAAATTCCTCATTGCAAGGGTGTTTACAAACATACCGATAATGTTTTGAAGGTCATCATGGCGTCTTCCTGCTATAGGTGAACCTACTATGATGTCCTCCTGACCTGTATAATTCTTAAGCAGCACATTGTATGCAGCAAGAAGTACCATGTACATTGTTGATCCCGTCTCTTTGGCTATGGCATTTAGCTTCTCTGTCAGTTCTTCATCTACATCAAACACCACACTGTTTCCTTCAAAGCTCTGTACCAAAGGTCTTGGATAATCTTCCGGCATATTTAATACAGGTAACTCTCCTGAGAATGTATTTATCCAGTAATCCTCCTGCTTCTTAATAGCACCGGTTTTAAAGAGCTCATTCTGCCATACTGAGAAATCCCTGTACTGTATTTTCATATCCGGGAGAGTTTCTCCGTTATACAGTCCTGCAATTTCATTCACCAGTACGCCCATGGATACACCGTCTGATATTATATGGTGTATATCAAACATGAGAACATACTTATTGTCTTTAAGTTTTATGATTAGAGTCCTGACCAAAGGTGCTTTTCCGAGATCAAAAGGACGAATAAACTCCTTTGTTTTTGCTTCAATAACTTCAGCCTCATTTAACCTGCCAGCATCATCTTCATTTGATCTGACATCAACCTCTTCATACAATAACTCTAGCTCCACATCCTTATGAACTCTCTGCACAACTTCACCGTCAATTATTTCAAAGGATGTCCTCAAAGTCTCATGCCTTTTGCCAACTGTTTTTATTGCTCTTGTAAACTTCTCAATATCAAGGGCACCTTCTATTATCACTACCCCTGGTATATTGTAGGCAATGCTCTCATCTTCCATATCACTAAGCACGAAAAGTCTCTTTTGGGCTGAAGATGCAGGGTAGTATTCCCTGTCTTCAACAGGCTTTATTGCTTGGTATATAGTCTTTTCCATTTTTCTTATATACTCGCTCTGCTGCTTTATTGTAGGCAGCTTGAATATTTCCTTCAACGGTATTTCCACATTCAGCTCCCTTTTTAACTTAGAAGCAAGTATAGTTGCTTTAAGCGAATGCCCGCCAATTTCAAAGAAGTTGTAATTTGTGCCTATTGGTTTTATACCTAACAACTCTTGCCATACTTCAACAAGCTTTTGTTCTGTTTCATTTACCGGTGCTTCACAAGTCGTTCCTATTGACATACTGTCATCAGGCTCAGGCAATGCTTTTCTATCCACCTTACCGTTTTGGTTCAAAGGAATGCTTTCCAATTGAACAAAGTATGATGGCACCATGTAATCAGGAAGCTGGGAAGATAAGAAATCTCTGAGTTCTGGCACTTCAAACTCTCTGTCACCTGCAATATAAGCACACAAGTACTTTTCGCCCATTTTATCCTGCTTTGGTATTACGACAACATCTTTAATGCCCTCAAAGTTCTTGAGCCTTGTCTCTATTTCGCCGGTCTCAATTCTGAAGCCCCTTATTTTTACCTGCTGATCTATTCTGCCCAAAAACTCTACACTTCCATCAGGAAGCCATCTCGCAAGGTCTCCTGTTCTGTACATCCTTCCGCCATTTAGGAAAGGATCGGGCACAAATTTCATTTGTGTAAGCTCCTCGCTGTTAAAATAACCGCGGGCAACACCATCACCGCCAGTAATCAATTCACCCGGAACACCAACCGGTTGGAGCCTGTTGTTTTTATCCACGATGTAAACTGTTGAATTGCTTATTGGCCGGCCTATTGGAATATTTCCTTCATACTCTCTTTCTATGTGGAAACAGGTAGAGAAGGTAGTATTTTCAGTTGGACCATATCCATTAATAACCCGAAGGTTTGTAAGTTTATTTCTTACGGCATTTATATTCTTAGGAGACAGTACATCTCCTCCAACAAGAAGGTTTTTCAAGCCCTTGAACGCAAGTGGATTTTCCACAGATATCTGGTTAAAGAGCGGCGAAGTCAACCACATAGTAGTTATGCCATATTCTTCTATCGCTTTTCCAAGCTTTTGTGCGTCAAGTATAACATCATCCTCAACAAGGTACAGCCTTAAACCGTTCAGTAAAGCACCCCAAACCTCGAAAGTTGAGGCGTCAAACACAATTGCTCCTGTCTGCAATATTCTGTCGGTTTTGTTAAACTCAACATAATTTGTATTTCTTACAAGCCTTACCACATTCCTGTGCTCAACCATTACTCCTTTTGGCTTACCTGTTGAGCCCGAGGTATACATCACATAGGCCAGGCTGTCAGGCTTAACTAGCGTTTGAGGATTTTCTTTTATTCCCTTATTCAGATAACTACCCAATTCTATTACTTTTCCGCCAAATACCGCTTTTTCCTTTAGGTGCTCCTGTATAAGCAGAATTTCTGCACCGCTGTCCTCTAACATATAACTTACTCTATCCAAAGGATACTTAGGATCTACCGGTAGGTATGCTCCTCCTGCCTTTATTATCGCCAAAGTTCCTATTACCATTTCAAAGGAACGCTCTGCCATAATTGCAACTAAGCTGTCAGGTTCTACACCCATTTTGATAAGTTCATGCGCAAGCTTATTGGCCTTTTCATTTAATTCTCCGTAAGTCAAATGCTTTTCATTGTAAATTACTGCAGAATCATCAGGGCAAATTTCAGCCTGCTCCTCATAAAGCTCTTTGATGGTCTTAGCTTTAGGGTACTGGGTTTTTGTATCGTTAAATTGTAAGAGTATCTTGTCTTTATCCCCTTGTGTCAGAATTTCTATTTCCTCTACCACTACCTCAGGATTTTCTACAATCCTCTCTAAAACCTTATTGAGGTGGCAAACCATATTATCAATAAACTCATTTTCAAACACCTCGGAGTTATAGGTAAACCTTACTACTAAAGTTTTACCCGGTATAATTATTACACCGAAATCATAATTAATCTGTTCAAAGGAATCAATTTTTGTTACTGTCATTTCAGCTTCATCATCTCTATTTGAGTTCTTTACTTCACTCTCAATAGGATAATTTTCAAAAACAACAATATGATCTATCAATTCGTGTTTTAATTCGGTCATCCCCTGTACATCAGCAAGAGGAACAAAACTATACTTTTCAGAGGATATTGAATCCTGCTTCATTTTTGCTATTAATTCAGAAAACCTTGTGCTGCTGTCTGACATAATGCGTACAGGTATGGTATTTATAAAAAGTCCTACCATTTTTTCTATACCCTCTATTTCAGAAGGCCTTCCTGATACTACCGAGCCAAACACCACGTCCTGCCTGTTGTTATATCTTTGAAGTAAAATTCCCCATGCTGCCTGGAATACTGTGTTGAGTGTCACCTGGTTTTGTGCAGACACTTCCTTAAGCCCTTTAGTTACCTTCTCATCAATAACAAAATCCATTTCCTTCTTAACATACTTTGCATCATCTTTTGCTTTTCTGGACCTTGGTACTAAAGCCTTTTCCTCATACCCGTCAAGATAATTCTTCCAGTAACTTAACGCTTCTTCCTTATCCTGCTTTTTCATCCAGTCAATATAATTCTTATAAGGTTCCGTCTTCTCAAGGTGTAAAGGCCTTTTTCCTGCTACCGAGCGATATACCTCGAAAAACTCTTTTGTGATAATTGAAAGACACCATCCATCAATAAGGATATGGTGATTGCTCCATATTACCTCAAACACTTTATCTGCAAACTTTACTACCGAAAATCTCATAAGATTTCCACGGGTTAAATCAAAGCCTTTTTTCCTGTCTTTTTTCTTAAACTCTTCAACATAATGCTCCTTAAGTTCGTCATCAAGGCTTGTTATATCCTCATAATAAAGCTCTACATCCTTTTTAGCCAATACCACCTGTCTTGGTTTTCCAACATTTTCACTGATAAAATTGGTCCTTAAAATATCATACCTGTCACTGAGTATTTGAATACTCTTTCTCAAGGCCTCCATATCAAGGTTTGATTCCACCCTGATTCCCATTTGTACAAAATAGGTTTCCGGATTTTTGTCAACTAGTGATTGGAAGAGCATTCCCTCCTGCATTGGGGACAATTCATATATTTTCTCTATTTCCTTTCCCGCAATTTCATATATTACATCGAGTTCATCAATGGATAGCTCATCATCTTCAAAATCGGAAGGTGTCAATTCCGCTTCCTTAACGCTCATGCAATGTTCAAGAATGCGTCTAAGATTCTGTTGGTATATTTCTGCAAGCTTTGAAATTGAAGCCTCTTCAAATTCATTCCTGTTATAGCTGATGTTTAATACAAACTCCCCATTTAGCACCATTCCATAGATATCCACGGTATGTTGACGCTGCGAATCCATGCTTGCAGAATTTCCTGACGGAGCATTTGAAAGGCTAAATACATCACCGCTCATTTCCTGTCCCAATTCACCGAGGTAATTAAAGCTGATTTCAGGTTTTATGTCAAAGCTTAAATCTCCTTTATTCTCCTCTGAAGTGAGGTATTTCAATATACTGTAACCAATACCTTTATTCGGTATATGCCGCAAATTTTCCTTGATGTTTTTTATTTGTCCTGGTAAATCCTTTGACTCATCCATATCAAGCATCACAGGGAACATACTGGTAAACCAGCCTACAGTCCTCTTAATGTCTATATCTTTGATGATTTC
>CAYXPB010000323.1:0-5640 GCA_964466645.1 uncultured Acetivibrio sp.
TAGTGAAAAACAGAATTTAATATGATATTATGAAAAAAGCAAATACCTATCTATAATTAGACCTTCTTTACCTTCCCTCAGCAGGGTCTTATTTGATAGTGAAGGAAATTCTTTTCCTTGAACACCTGAAATCAACTCCAATTGATCATCAATCTTTAAGTGTCCGGAATTGAACACCATTCTATCAAGAGTTTTCAAGTTTTCATCCAGTCCAATATTGGCTTTTACATTTCCCGGCCTCAAGGAATAGTGACTCTCAAAAGCTTTTTCCTGTAGATAAATTTTTGCCTTATCATTTATTTTCAAGAATTCCCCAAGCCCGCCACCATGGTCATAATGTCCATGCGATATAATCACAGTATCTACTTGTGCCAAATCCACACTCATTTTGCTTGCATTTTCGATAAATAAATCCTTCTGACCCAAATCAAACAGCAGCTTGTGCTTTGCAGTTTCAATGTACAAGCTTAGCCCATGTTCACATCCAAAACTATCTGAAATCGTTGTGTTTTCAACCAAGGTTTTTATGATCATAGTTAACCTCTCAGTATTCTCATGGTTTTTTCGTATACACTTTTTATTGCCTCTGTAGCCTCACACTGAGTTTCTATAATACTTTTATTCATATTGAGCAGCTTAATTACATTTGTATCAAAGGGTATTCTTCCTGCAAAAGGAAGCCCCTGTACCTCACATATTTTTTCAATTTTTGCTGTATTGTCAATATTAGTATCATACTTGTTTATACATACAGCCGTTTTGATACCAAACTTTTGTGCTGTTTCCACAATCCGTTCCATATCACTAATTCCTGAAAGCGAGGGTTCCGAAACAATTAATACCAAGTCAACTCCGGTAATTGAGGCTATGACAGGACAGCCTATGCCGGGTGATCCGTCAATGATGGCAATATCCGCATCATTTTTAGCTTTATATAGTTGTTTTTTAACCTCAGTTACAAGCTTTCCGGAGGTTCCATTACCCATTCTTAACTTAGCAGTAGAGAATGCAGTATCGTTGTCCTTATATAGCATTAAATCTCCTGCAACAGCAGGCTTTATCTTGATTGCACCCGAAGGACAAATTGCCTCACATACTCCACAAGCCTCACAGGAAAATCCGTCCACTCTATAAATTGAATCAACAGATAGAATTGCACCAAACCTGCAAGTTCTTTCACAAAGTCCGCAGGACGTACACTTCTCAGTATCAATCTCTGCTTTACCCATACCGAAATAGTCATTTCTTTCAGGTACTGTTTTTTGCTTCACTATCAGATGCAGATTTGGTGCATCCACATCACAATCAGCAAATGCTTCTGCTGCCATAAGTCTGATAAAAGCACTTGCAATGGTCGTCTTGCCTGTTCCGCCTTTTCCACTTAATATCAAAAGCTTTTTCAAGCCTGCACCTCCTTCACGCACTTTTTAAGCAAATCAGAAAACAGCTCCCTGTATTCCTGTTTCTCTCTGACTGCTATGAGTGCATTGGAATTCAGGCTTGCCAGTTCATTTGTAAAGGGAATCCTCTCAAGAATGGGAATATTATTTTTATTGCAAAATTCCTCTGAAGGATTTATTCCATCTGTGCATTTATTTAAAACAGCACCAAAAGGCTTATCAAACAAGTTTACCAATTCATAAACCATATTAAGGTTATGAACACCGAATATTGTCGGTTCTGCAACCAATATGCAATAGTCTGCATCCTTTATACTCTCCATTACTATACATGCACTTCCTGGAGGGCAATCAATAATGGTCAAACTGCTGTCAACCGATGCTTCATCAAGAAGCCCTTTAATAATTGGAACTCCAGAAGCCTCACCGGTATTTAGTATACCTGTCATTACCTCTACGCTTCCGGATTTACCTATCTCAATTCTACCAATTGCCTTCGGAGTTTCTGAAATTGCATTTTCAGGACATAAAATAGCACAACCTCCGCAAGAGTGGCACACTGTATTAAAAACTTTAACCTTCTGATTAATGTATGCCAAAGCGTTAAACTTGCAAAAATCAACACATTTTCTACAGCCAGACTGGTCTTGAACTTCGCTCACTGCTTGCCCTTGCATCTTGCTGCACTTGTCTTGATCTATCACAGGAATTGGCACCGTTACCTCTTTTTTAGCCACTTCACTGGGTTTGAAAAACAAATGTCCGTTTGGCTCTTCCACATCACAATCTAGGTACACAGCTTGAGATGAAGCTGCTGCCAAATTCACAGAAACAAAGGTTTTGCCTGTTCCTCCTTTTCCACTTAGCACGGCGATTTTCATTTATCTGTGCCCCCATGATTATGGAGCCCTGCATGAATTTCAGTCAATTCCTTCAGACTCCCTTTGTTAAAAGCCTCAATATTATCCATGATTACATCATTCACAGATTTATAAATCTTTATGTTCGCTGCACTTAATACTTCTTCTGCATTTTCACCACAACGTGGAGTAATCAATACTTTAGAACCTGTGTCCACAATGGCTTGTGCCGCTTTTATTCCTGCACCGCCTTGGCTTGCTGCTGCACTATTATCAATAAAATCACTTTGCTTTGTTTCTACATCATAAATCAAAAAATATGGTGTTCGGCCAAAAGAAATACATACTTTTGATTGTAGAGAATTCTCCTCAACTGGTAATGCAATTTTCATTTTTTATTCCTCGCTTCCATTTGTTTTATTTTTGCCCTTGCTGTTATCATCTGTATATTGACTATTAAAACGATGCCGGCGGCAGCCTCCACATCTGCATGAACTTTCAAGCCCACTACACAATTCATAGTCGCCGCCCTCAATTTTTAAAACTTTTCCATTAACCAACGATTCTGCAAGTTTTTTTCTTGCATCAATATAAATGCGTTGCACCGTTGCACGTGCTATGTTCATTTGTTCAGCTGCTTCTTCCTGCATAAACCCCTGCAAATCAATCAGTCTCACTGCCTCGTACTCTTCAATACTCATATTTACAAATTCATTAGTGCTGTTATTAGCATTTAAAGGTCCATATAAATTATTCTCAGGCAGGCAGCATACTTTTCTACACTTTCTCGGTCTTGGCAAATAATCAACCCCCTTGTTTTGGGTATATGCTCTTTTAAAATAATTATATCAAGTTTTGAGCATATGTCAATAACCATTATTGACCTCTTTTTTGGTTGTTATACAACTTTTACTCATGAAGTTCATAAGTATCAATCTATTTCAGGTTTGTATGTGCCGCTTGGCATGCTATCTGTCAGTGTTTCAAACGTTATTAAGTTGTTACCTCTTGCACAAGTTGCTACACTTTTACGACAGATTATGATGGATAATGTGATTCATACTATTCTAAAGGATGTACCAGCCAATCAATTATCTGATTTTAAAACACAATATGGCATAGAATTAGTTATAGGAAGCCATCTATTAACTCCATTTGAAATAATAAGTATGCTTGCAAGCTTTGGTATCCTTTTCTATATAGGTTCTATAATAATCATTAAACGCATCAAAAAATAGTCTACTGCTGTTTTTGGGATTGAAGATTAATGATATACTATAAGAAATTCGAGAGTAGAGGGCAAACAATGATTGTTAAACTTGTATGCCAAGACCAATATAAGTTGATGCTTGAAAATATTTTGCACAATCATCATATCACGATAAATGAAGCTGCTGACGTTATCCTTGTTGAAATGGGAAGACTTCAAAAAGAAGTACCCATCATATAACAAACCGTATTATGCTGCAGTTATAAAAAAGACATTGCTATGTGGAACGAACAGAGCAGGGAGAATATACAGAGTATAGATGTATGGAATTTGAACATGTTAAGTCCACCCGACGGTTGCTAATTTCAAAGATATAAAAAAATTCTACTCCGGAAGTGAAATCTATACAATAAGAAATATAATATACTTTTGTGATAAAACTTTTTCCAACAAAAGCTGTAGTTAAATTGTTTATACTATTAGGAGCATTCCTGTAAGTAAGAAATATGATCTTTGAAAAAATAGCTACCCTGACGTACAATATGAATGTGCTAAATCAAGCCCGATAATGCACAAATCAAACATACGGAGGGTAACTAATATGAATTGTACACAAAATAATAAACTAATGCAAATTACATCTGAAACGATGGTGATAGGAGTAGACATCGGTAGCGAAATTCATTACGCTAGAGCTTTCGATTTTAGAGGATTTGAATTTTCTAAAAAAGCATTCAAGTTTGAGAACAATAGAGAAGGCTTCAATGCTTTTGACAACTGGGCTACAGAGCTGATGAAGAAAAACAACAAGACAAAAGCATTTGTTGGAATGGAACCTACTGGTCATTATTGGTATGGGTTTGGATGCCATTTACAGAACTTGTGCGTTGAATTTGGTATGGTTAATCCATATCACGTAAAGCGTTCCAAAGAGCTAGATGATAACACACCAAGTAAACATGATCGTAAAGATCCAAAAACAATTGCAATGCTGGTCAAAGACGGAAGATATCTGATTCCGTATATGCCGGAAGGTATATACCGAGAAATAAAAAATCTCATGGAACTACGCCGACAAAATGTTGTGCAGTTGATTAGCATACAAAACAGAGTTAAAAGATGGTTGGCAATATACTTTCCTGAGTTTAATACTGTTTTTAAGAAATGGACTGGTAAGGCAGCACTACTTGCGTTAAAGCATTTTCCTACTCCCAAGGAAGTAATTGAAATGGGTGAAGAAAAAATTGTAGCCATATGGAAACAAAAAGTTAAGAGAGCAGTTGGTAATAAACATGCCAGAAAGCTCATAAAAGCAGCAGAAGAATCAATTGGTTTAAAACATGGTTTAGAGTCAGCAGCACTTGAAATTAGTATTCTTCTGGATGAATATGAGATTTATGCTCACAGACTTCAAATAATAATGCAGAAAGTAGAAGAACAAGTAAATAAGGTACCCAACGCAAATAAACTTTTAGGAATTAAGGGAATTGGAATAGTTGCAATAGCAGGTTTTCTGAGTGCTGTTGGTGATGTTGGAAGATTTGATGCACCTGAGCAAATTGTTAAATTATTAGGTCTAAACTTAAAAGAAAACAGCTCTGGCAAGCATAAAGGAAAAACAACAATAACTCGAAGAGGTCGCTCAGATGGACGATATGCGATATTTCAAGCAGTATTACCATTGGTGGCAAGAAACGCTGAATTTAGGCAGTTGCATCTATACTATATTAATAGAGAAAACAAGCCACTAAAGAAAATGCAGTCAATAGTAGCTTTGTGCGGCAAACTAACAAGAGTATTCTATGCAATATTGAAAACAGGCAGTAACTATAGTGGAGAAAAGATGATAAAAGACATAAAAAGAGTAGCCTAGTTTAATGATTATTAAGGTCTAAGAGCTATAAAATATCTTGATATCAATGACTGTAGATAGCAGGAAAAATAGCTACAACAAGCACTTTTAGAAGTATAACGTTTGATTTTAGAAAAGCATTAACAATTGAGAGCCGGGATAGTCAGGTTGAATATTTTCCATTAGGGCACGACCCAGTTGAGGAGCATGACTGACATTCCACCTCTGGACAAGACAGGACGAAGGAATTTAGGGCATGACCCAGTGAGACATAGGAGGTTTGTCGCCAGAGACATGTGGAAGCCATTGGCGTGATAG
>CAYXPB010000324.1:0-5632 GCA_964466645.1 uncultured Acetivibrio sp.
TGGTGATGACTAAAGTTTTTGGGTTTTAAAGTCATGAGCGAAGCGAATTTTCTTGGTGAAGGTATGTATGGAGATGAGAAGGACACTGCTAAAGCTGAGCAGAAAAAACATATGATGTTTTCGGAAGCAGGACGGCTTGCCAAACAAGGGAAAGTAGGGGAACTGTGGCTAACTCATTATAGTCCGTCACTTACAGAGCCGGAAGAATATATTGAATCAGTAAGGACAATTTTTGCAAATGCGATTGCAGGAAGGGATTTACTCAAAAAAACCATAAAGTATCAGGATTAATCAAGAAAGCTTTTCATATAGCACACGATATTTAAGTTGATGGATAGTTTTTGATTGACTAGAGAATTTTTCACAGATGTTTTTACACACAGAATTAGCTGACTTTGTTGGCTCTGTGGGTGTTTTTATATATGGACAACATATTATGGAATGTTGCTGTCCTGTACAAAAACGCAATTAGTTTTAGGAATCACCTAAAATTAATTCTTGACTATGGCGTTACTCCATAGCATTATATATTTATACAAGTCTATAAATTAGAACTTTACGAAGGGGAATAACATATATGAACAATGCACTGATAGTTTATTATTCGCTTTTTCAAAACACAGCGGATTTAGCGTTAGAAATAGCAATCCAGACTGGAGGCACTTTAAGAGAACTGATTCCTGATAAGAAATATTCTTTTGATTATAATACGGCCGCAAAAGAAATAAGAAATGAAATTTCTCGGGGGTTTTGTCCTAAGTTGATTTCTGGAAATGAGCCAATAGATGATTACTCTACAATATTCATAGGTACACCTAACTGGTTTAAAACGTTAGCTCCGCCAGTTAGAAGCTTTATTAGCCAACATGATTTTGCAGGTAAAACCGTAGTTCCTTTTTGCACTCATGGGGGCGGTGGATTTTGCCAAATTGAACTTGATATAGCTAAAGAGTGCCCAAATTCAATAACTTTGCCCGGTATTGCTGTAAACGGTACTGTTCAGCCGGAAGAGGTCACAAATTGGCTCAAGACAATCGGATACAAATAATAAATGTAAAGGTTCTCAAGAATGTGGGTTAAAAAGCTTTTCTTAAGATAGAAAAAACTTAAGATATTAAATATAAGTGGTAATGCTATTATTATAAAATAAGCATTGCGTAACTCTTTCTTTTATATGAAATTAAAATAGCTATCGCATCAGAGGTTTCAGCCACTGATGCGACAGCAAAGTTATTTAATCTTCTATTCTGTAGGAAATTTACTAATCATGCCAAGAAGCTTTTGCCTCATGTATGCAAAATCCAAAGCGTTTACGTCCCCGCTGCCATCTACATCTGCATTAGTTAAATCAATAGGTAAATTAGTTAACATGAGTAGGTAGGATCTCAAGAGTCCAAAATCTATTGAATTAAAGCTACCATCTGAATTCAGATCACCCACAACACCTTTTGGTGGTGTAGGTGTTGGAATAATAATTCCAGTATCATAAAGGTCTTTTGGCAGTTCATCAAGAGTTATTACGTGTTTGCTGTTGTAGATAGTATTGAGAAGGGTAGGATCATTAAATCTTGGACTGGTTAGGAACTCACCGTACCATGGGCAGAAATACAGCCACCAAGCTCCTTCATTAACTATGTTTTGAATATCTGGGATAACGTCATTCTCAGTTAATGCAACCATCTTTGTATCGTTTGTGTAATTTACAAGGGTAAGAAATAATGATGTTGCAGCGCTTGTTCCCCATGTAGATGGAGAACCTTCGTACTTGTCATAGGCAACTATATCCACATATTCATCACCGGGGTACCATTCAAAGGAATTTGCATAGGTATAAAGGTTTACTTCCCATATTAGGTTATGGATACCATATTCTTCAGTCAGAGTCTTATAGAGAAGTTTCCACAGGTCCTTATAAACTTCTGCGCCGGAGGAACCCCACCAGAACCAAGCTCCTGAACCGTCTAAGTTGTTGTTGCCTTCAGCTTCATGGAAAGGACGGAAAAGAACAGGTACGTTTGCTTCCTGAAGGATGAGGAGCTGCTCTGCAAGGTCTTCAATTGCCATCATCAGGTAAGTGTATTCCTTTGATGTTTTATCAAGACACTTAGCTGTATTAAAGCTAGATGTGGGTTTGTATGTACATTTTGTCCAATCAAGTGTATCGCCAGGTGTATAGCTTGTAAAATCCGAGGGGACATTAATGTGCCAACAAGCTGTTGCAATACCGCCGCGCTCTTTTACCCACTCGATGATACGGTCTGTCGTGCCATCTTCCCAACCATATAGAGGATTGTAGTTCATAAAGTCAAAGCCTCTAATTGCAGGATATTTGCCTGTCTTATCATAAATATAGTCAAATTCGAGTTCCATGTTACCGTCATTTCCATTGCCGTAGATTTCCTGTTGACCGGAGATAACATACTTTCCGTACACGCTGGTTAGATATTGATTGAGTTTTTTAGTTTCAGCAGTTGCATTCTTATCACATAGAGTTGGGTCGATTTTTAGGTCAGGCATATCGGCATAGTCAAAAGTTACTGTGTCGTAAAGTATATAACCCCAGCTTCCCGAGGTTCCTATTTCAATTGTTGCTGTACCTGCTTCAAGATAGAAAAAACCGAAGCTGTAATCAATCCATTCGTTCTTGTTTGGTATATAGAAATTACCAAGATGTTTGCCGTTAACACTAACAGCCTGAAGTCTGGTTTCATTTTCTTCGCCAAGGTACATCCAGCATCTTGTGGAAAGCTCATACATAGCACTTTCGGGAACTGAGACTTTCAAAGTTATTATGCCGTCATTGGTTACCCAGACAAAGCCTTCACCGGAATAGCCCGGATATTGAGTATCGTATACATTGGTAGTAGTAGTGGCACTTTTGCTTAGAGTACAAGCTTCAGCTTCCACATTTACAGGAAGTGAGTTTGCGGCCTTAACTGATACGGGCATGGATAAAAGGATAGAACATGCCATTACAACTGTTGTCAACAAAGACAAACCTCTGCTGAAAATTTTCTTCATAAAATACACTCCTTAAAATTTAAATTTAATGTATTTTTAGGTGATTTTAAAAACGATAATAGAGTATAGTCCAAAATGTAAATTAAAGCTTTGAAAATACAATTTCAAAGTTTTGAGAAATCACCTTATAAAAAACAAAGTTGGGTTAGTGAGAAATAATGCTGTAAAGAAAATGATTTGTTATATGTGAAAATGGACAACTTCTCTTATAATAAAATTGTATCATTTTCGAGATATAATATCAATTATTTGATCGTAATGGAGGAGCTGTTGCACTAAGAATCGCAACAGCCCCTTCATTTTGTTTATATTAATTTAAATTCATACTGCTAAGTTTATAAGGAGTTGGTAAACCCTAATAAATATTTCCTTAGTAACCCAAAATCAATAGAGTTTACTTCTTTATCATTGTTAACATCAGCATTAATCAATTGATCTTCGGAAAGAGTATTCATACCAAGGAGATACAATCTTAAAGCTGCAAAATCAAGGGAATTGATTTCTTCGTCTATAATTATATCGCCCTTGCTAGAAGGCTTTGCAGTAGGTGTAGGTGTTGGAGCGATAGTAGGTTTTGGAGTTGTTATAGTACCCGATGTAGGTTCTCCATATACAATACCTCTTCCGTTAGTCGCTACAAAAACACGTCCATAAACTCTTAAATCACCTGTGATTGAGTAATTTATAGAACCATATTGATGCTGATCATCATTAACTCTTACCCAACTTTTAGCCATATCATCGGAACGATAAACAGCGTATAACCCGTCTGTCTCACCACACATATAAATAGCAAGATAATCTTCTCCGGCTTTAGCTTTACCAAATCCAATTACATCACATCGGTTAATTCCATCAACCTTAGTTATTGTTTTACCACCGTCAGTTGTGTAGGAAAGACCTGTAGTTGGACCAGGAATCCATACATGACCTTCTTTACCGGGAACTGCTTTGATTTTGGCAGTATCTGAATCAAGGCCTGTTTTGACAGCTTCAAAGGTTAGACCACCATCATTACTTACATAGAATGTATTTTTTGCGTAAGCATAGAATACTTTTGGATTAACTCTGTCGGAACAAACGTTTGCACCGGCAGGAAGAGTACTGACAGCTTTCCAGCCTCCGGTTACATAACATATAACTCCCTGACTAGTACTTGTTGACCATACAAAAGTTGAGCCGTCAGCAGATACTGCTACAGTACCACCTTGTACGATATCATCCTCAGAGGTAGCAGGGAAAGTATAGCTAACGTTTGGCTGGACTTCAGACCAAGTCTTGCCACCATCTTTTGACATCGCAACAGTCTTTTTTATCATTTCGTATTGCTCTTTATCCTTAGCACCTACTCTTACAATAATATTTGGGTTGAGCTCTGCATAATCCAAACCTGTAGTGTTGGTAAATACAGGGTTTTCCATCATCATGTCAGGACCTTTTTCTAAATCCTTATGTACAAAGCCGCATATATCGCCAAGGCCACTTATAAGCTCTACCCCGTCAACTGGAGGGCAAATCAGATTTAAAACTGCAGTTTGTTCAACTCCCATTCCCATAACTTCAATATTTATATATTTACCTTTATCCCAGTCGGTCAAATTTTTTGTTCCATAAATAGTAGCACCCGTAACATACATCATTTCATCCGAATTAAAAGGATCAATCTCTATATCACCAATCATCCAGCCTAGTTTTGGTGAAGGTGTGTCCATTATTTCCATACCAGTGATTAATCCACCCTCTGTAGCGTTTGTTGTCTTACCCCATGCAAGCCAAGGTGCTTTTGATATATCCAAGGTATATTTCAATTCCCTTGATGGCCAATCTCCATGTTCCCAAATAGGATCCCAAGTATCACCTGCGTTGGTTGTACGGAAGATAATGTCATCCGGCCACCAGCACTCCAGAGACGTAACTATAAGGGTATCCGGATTTTGTGCATCCACACTTAAGCCACCAAATCCGTAATAGTTTTCATATTTAGGTGAACCATCCCAGTTAGATCCGCTAGGAGGAGTGATATCTGTCCACACACCTGTATTTGTATCATATTTATAAACGGCTCCATCTTGACACTGATAAGGACCACCTCTGTCGCCATATGTAACATATAGAATACCTTTTTTACTTATAACTGCATGATGAGGAATTCCGATAGTTAAAGCGTCAGGGTTGTGTCTTGTGAAAGTGGCCTCGGTGGGCTGTCCTTCAAGAGGTTCCCAGGTCTTACCAGCATCATGGCTGACATATAGAGGATTCTCTTTATCCGCAACACCTACATAAATGTCTTTTGTTGGTGTACCTTTAGTACCCTTGTCCGAGTCAAAAGTTACAAAGCACAATCCCAAATTATCAGATGTATACTCAAAATTAGGATCCTCAACATAATTTCCTCCGTTTGTGAAACTGCTTACTTTAGCCCAAGTTTTACCATAGTCTGTACTTTTCCACAAACCATTACCGCCTCTTGCAGCAAAATACAATATGTTGTTGCTGTTCGGGTCTACCATCAAACGTTCACCAACCGAACGACCAGGCATATTTCCACCAAATTTGAAAGGCAGTTCGGTTCTTTCCCAAGTCTTGCCGTAATCTTCTGAACGTAGAATAT
>CAYXPB010000325.1:0-5621 GCA_964466645.1 uncultured Acetivibrio sp.
TAAATAGGCATTTTCCTAAATCAATGGGGAAGTGCCTTTCGTGTTATTTTTAATAACTTCCATTTAATGTATGTAGAAGGGAGGGTACAAAATAACTCACGCATTTAAATATTTAGCAAAGGTTTTATGATTAAGGCACTAGCAGATCTTATCTATACTAAAACAGGCAGTAAAACATATCAAAATAGGTCACTTACATACACTTGTATATGTAAGTAGAATACGTTTACTCTAAGTCAAAGGCTTCGCAATGGAAACTGTTTTCAAAAGTTTGTGAAACATAGAACATTAGAAGTGTGTTTAATACATTATGAAAATTAATGTTAAAACGCCAAAAAGGAGGCTGCAATTTATGATATTGAGAAATTGTGCTGGTGGTATAGTGTTTTTCGGGGACAAAGTTTTTTTGCTTAAGAACGAAAAAGATGAATGGGTATTTCCTAAAGGTGTAATGCGCAATGGAGATCTTGCTGCTGAAATTGCTCAAAAAAGGGTTTTAGATGAAGGTGGAATAATTGCATACATTCTTTCTATAGCTGGTGATACGAGTTACGAATTCTTTTCTGTTACAAGACAAAAGCCTATCTGCAATAAAATTACTTGGTTTATTATGAGTACAGATTCCGATAAATATAGCATTTCTGAAAAGGAAAAGTTCCAAGATGGCGGTTATTATGAAATTGAAGAGGCGATGAAGCTTATCACTTACAGTCAGGATAAAGCTTTGCTTAATCTATCCTATAAGAAATACAAGGAAATCTCTTAATAGGTGATAATTTAGGTCATATATAACCATAAATTTTGTAATATACGTTATGATTTGAAACATGATATCAAACACGATAAGGACAATGAGATAATCTTATTGTCCTTATTTTAATCAACAAAAGGCTTATAAATTGTAATTTTATCGGACACTTGAATAGTAGCGTACTGTCACTTGTAACTACATTACTGTCATTGTCTGTTCTTATATTCACGTAAATCCTTCATCTGCATATTTTAATAATAGGTTTTAAATATCGTTAAGGATATCAATCATAATGGAGGAGTTTTTATGTCAAAAGGTAAAATAAGACATATGTTTCCTGGAGGTAATACATCACAGGGGTTTTTTAGCTACTATGATTACATATTGCGTCAAGAAGAGGCTACGAGAATAATTTGTATTAAAGGTGGTCCCGGAGTAGGTAAATCAACATTTATGAAAAAAATAGGGGAAGAGATGCAAGATAGGGGCTATGAAGTAGAATATATGCACTGCTCAAGTGATAATTACAGCCTTGATGGAGTGGTTATTCCTACAATTAAGGTAGCTCTTTTAGATGGGACGGCACCACATGAAGAGGTTTCCTTTGCACAATAAAAAGTATTAGAGCATATAAAAATATTTGTTAAGAATAAATTTTAACTTTTTCACGAACCATAAATTTGACTATTCATAACTTAATAGTATAAAATCATAGATAACTATAAACTATAAGAGAAAAATAAATAAATGTAATAGATAAAATAAATAATGCCGGTCATGCAAGTCAAATAATGCTGTTTCTATGGGATACAATTTAATAGAAAATAGGACGGGTGGTATTGGTAATATTTAATTCTCTATTTTAAGGAGGGTTACTGTGGCAAGAAGTAAAAAGAAGCTAAAAATAATTCCGTTAGGTGGACTAGGGGAAATTGGAAAGAATATCACCGTATTTGAATATGGGAATGACATTATTGTTGTGGATTGCGGTATGGCATTTCCGGATGATGAAATGTTGGGTATAGATATAGTATTGCCTGATATTGCATATTTGACAAAGAATAAAGAAAGAGTAAAAGGCATCATTGTCACTCATGGTCATGAGGATCATATTGGAGCATTACCGTATGTGTTAAAAGAGCTGAATGTTCCGGTATATGGAACGCGCCTTTCGCTAGGTTTGCTGGAAAACAAGCTTGAAGAACATGGGATTCTTTCAAAGAGTGATCTTCAAACAATAACTCAGGGACAAAGGATAGAACTAGGTGTTTTTAAAGTAGAGTTTATACATTCAAATCATAGTATAGCAGATTCAGTAGCGTTATCTATTAGCACTCCGATGGGTGTAGTTATACATACATCAGATTTTAAGATAGACTATACACCTATTTCTGGTAAACCTATTGATCTTTCGCGTTTTGCTGAGCTTGGTAAAAAAGGCGTTCTGCTTTTAATGTGTGATAGCACTAATGCTGAACGACCAGGTTATACTATGTCAGAAAGATCTGTAGGAAAAGCATTTGAAGAAATTTTTGTTAATGCAAAGAGTAGAATTCTTGTTGCAACCTTTGCGTCAAATATCCATAGAATTCAACAGGTGGTAAACTCAGCAGTCAAGAATGATCGCAAGGTAGCTATATGTGGTAGAAGTATGGTTAATGTTAGCAATAAAGCTATGGAATTAGGCTATTTAACAGTTCCAGAAGGAGTATTAATAGATATAGAGAAAATTAAGGACTATCCACCTGAAAAACTTGTCATTATTTCGACAGGTAGTCAGGGTGAGCCGATGTCTGCTTTATCAAGAATATCATCGGGAGACCATAGGCAGGTTGAAATAGCACCGGGAGATTTAGTCGTAATTTCTGCTACCCCTATACCCGGAAATGAAAAATCCGTTTCAAGGGTTATAAATGAGTTGTCTAAAAGGGGCGCTGAGGTTATATACAAAGCGCTTGCCGATATACATGTATCTGGACATGCTTGTCAGGAAGAACTTAAGATTATGCATAGGCTTGTGAATCCTAAATATTTTCTTCCGGTCCACGGCGAATATAGACATCTTATGCAACATGCAAATCTTGCACAGAGCTTAGGTATGGAAAAGGAAAATGTTTTTATTATGGAAATTGGTCAAGTGCTTGAGCTTAACACAAGCAGTGCTAAAATTAATGGAAGTGTTCCGTCGGGAAAAGTTCTTGTTGATGGCCTTGGTATTGGAGATGTAGGTAATATTGTACTAAGAGACAGAAAACACCTTTCGGAAGATGGTCTGATTATTGTTGTTTTAACCATACAGAAGGAAACAGGAAAAGTTATTACAGGACCAGATGTTATATCGAGAGGGTTCGTATATGTCAGGGAGTCAGACTCCTTTATGAAGGAATTAAGGCATGTTTGCAAACGGGCAGTCCAACGATGTGAAGGCGGAAACTGGTCTTTAAAGAAGAATACAATAAAGGATGAATTGAGAGATTACGTATATCAAAAAACTAAGAGAAGGCCTATGATATTGCCTTTAATAATGGAGATATAGCAGTGCATATCAGTTTTTTGGAATCACCTTAACTGGTATACTATATTTATGTAGTAATCCTTTATCTTTGCTAGAAAAGTTAAAGGATAATTATTTTTAAGAACGGGGAGGTCTAAAGTATGACTAAATTTTCAATTGTAGAGATAGGCTCAGGTAAGCATGAAATTAAATACTTTGTAGAGGAACTTCGAAGAAGCAATCTGATTTCAGGGACTGAAAAAGACGAAAACGATGATACTGTATATCATACTCATAATTTTGTAGCAGTTAAAAAGCTTGCATATGAATACGACCATTTGATGGTGGATGCCTATAAGGATTAAATAATTTGTTATAAGGATTTTTTAAAAGTATTTATTTGGCTTCTTTCAAATTTTTTGAGAGAGGCTTTTTAATTACCTCTATGAGATTCTTTCCTTTGAAGATAACCTTTATGGACCACACTGCATATTATAAAGAAAAACTATCGAGGGTGATTTTTGTGTTTATAATTGAAGAAGTATTTCGAAGTATGGACGAAGAAAGTAGAAGAAGAGTGCTTGAAAACATACTGGTTAATATAATTCAGAACACAAAAAATTGCGAAGAAGCAGACAGTTCTACTAATTTTGAAGACTCAATCATACAAAATATATAAATAGAGTCTTGCGAAAGGTGCATCTTAAGCTTTATTTTGGGGGTAGGACAATATGAATATTGCAGCAATATATTGCAGATTATCGGACGAAGACAGAAACAAATCAAGTAAGACTGAGGATTCGGAAAGTATTCAAAATCAAAAGAAACTTCTTTTGGAATTTGCAAGAGAAAATAAATGGGATGTATATAAAATTTATTCTGATGATGACTATTCAGGTCTTGATTCGGAGCGACCGGAATTTAATCAGTTGCTTTCCGATGCAAAGGAAGGTAAGTTCAATATAGTATTATGCAAAAGTCAGTCACGCTTTACAAGGGATATGGAAATGGTTGAAAAATACCTTCACAATAAATTTATTGAGTGGGGAATAAGATTTGTGGGAATTACCGATAATGCCGACACCCTTGAAAAAGGAAATAAAAAGTCAAGACAGATTAACGGACTAGTCAATGAGTGGTATTGTGAAGATATATCTGAAAATATTAAAGCGGTGTTTGATATAAAGCGAAAAAAGGGCGAGTTTATTGGTTCTTTTGCCCCCTATGGATATAAGAAAGACCCTCAAAATAAAAACAAATTATTGTTGGATTTAGAAGCGGCACAAATAGTTAGAATGATTTTTAGTTGGTATCTTGAAGGGCATGGGATACAGCACATAGCATTTATGCTCAATCAAAAAGTCATACCTAATCCTACAAAATATAAAGAACTCAGCGGGCTAAAATATAAAAATACTTTCAAAACTGATGATTATGGACTTTGGAATAAAACAACCATAAAGCGTATTCTAAGAAATGAAATCTACATAGGTCATATGGTTCAAGCAAAAAGGAAAAAAGTAAGCTATAAATCAAAGAAAATAGTAGTCAATTCAAGTGAGAACTGGGTAAGAGTTGAAGATACACATCAGCCAATAGTTGATAACGATACATTCTTAGCTGTGCAGAATAGAATAAACGGCAGGGTTAAATCTACAGGAAATGGAAAAACACATTTATTTGCTTCAAAAGTAAAATGCAAGGACTGTGGAAGTACTATGCTGAAAGTAACCTCTGGTAAGTATAACTATCTGAGATGTAAATTATACTCTGTATCTCCTGGTAAACATATGTGTACAAGCCATCTGACCCGATTAGATAAACTAACAGACTCAATAGCATATAAGATAAAGGATTGTCTGAGTAAGTATATCGACGTTCAAAGGATAGTGGAAAGATTAGAGAAGGAACAGCAAATGTCACAAAGTCACAGCATATATAACAATGAGTTGGAGAAATTAAAAAGTATTATACTAGAAAAGAAATGTATAATTAAAAGCTTATATGTAGATAAAATTAAAGGGATTATTGATGAAGGGCAATTTATTGAGTTTAATAAAGATTTCTCCGAAGAAATAAGAAGACTTTTTGAAAGACAGAAAAGTATAAGAAAAGAGATGAAATTAAATAAAAGTGTTTATGACAATTACAGGGAAATGGTGAATAACTGCTTTGACTTTGTTGAATTAAAGCAAAGTTTAGTCAACGGCATGATTGACCATATTGAAATTGGAGAAAAAACATCTGAAGGGCAGAAAATAAAAATCCATTGGAGGTTTTAAATTTTATCACAAACTTAACAAATTAATAATTAATCAACCTTAGGTGATTCCTAAAAAATAACTGGTCAATGGGTGTTTCAAAAAAGCTGATTTA
>CAYXPB010000326.1:0-5603 GCA_964466645.1 uncultured Acetivibrio sp.
GGTGCTGCAACATACTACCTGCGAATTACAGGCTATTGCCTCGGCAGCAGTAGTTGGAAAACCCTCATAAGCAGATAGGTTCACAGTGCATTCTGTACAGTTATAGAAATAGGGCATATCAATATACGGAATTGTTCCTGTAAAAATCACATGCTCTTCAATGTTAAGCCTTTGAATTAGATCCCGTAATGACATATAATATTCAGTACGCTTGGTATTAAAATTACCCACTATTATTAGCTTTAAATCATTGACTTGCTTTAACAACAATTTAAATGCCTTTACAAGTATGTCGAGGTTTTTTCTTAAATGTATGCTTCCTGCATAAAGTATGAATCTTCCTTTAATATTGTATCGAGCTTCTAGTACCGATCTTGCTGTATCTATATCCATAACCTTAAAAATCTCAGAGCACACTGGGTATATTACTTGAACTTTTTTATCAGGCACTCTACAAAGTCTTATTAGTTCTTCTTTTATAAATTCTGAAACCGCTATTATGCAGTCAGCTTTTTCTAATGCATTAGGAAATATTGTAGTAAACTTGTTATAATACTTATCATCAACAAATTTTCTGTAATTTATCGGTGAAAGGTCGTGTACAGAAATTATGTATTTGCATACTTTATTTTGAGGAATGCTCAGTCCATTATTAGGAGAGTGATAAATATTAGTTCTAGAACTAGCAAGATGTTCTTCAAGAAGTCTGTAATCATTATCTTTTCTGTTGATCCCGAGTCTAATAAACTCAAGGTTTCCATATCTTCTCCAAAGTTCAGAATCGGTTTCTCTGTCCCATATCAATTCATATTTCGGTTGTGGATACATTTTAAGCAAATTGGACAAAAGTCCATAGGAATAAGAAAATAAGCCTGTCCCGTGCAACTGGCTTATACCTATGCCATCTAAACAAATCTTCATTTTATCACCTCATCCGCTAAACCTAATATGCTAACAAAGCCTCTTATAAGAGTGCGCTTCTATATTTATATGAAGACCTGTACCCAAATATTATTGTTTTCATATTTTGATTTCCAAAGAAAATCCTACCTCGTCTTTTTCACAATCACACAAACAACATAGTTTCAAAACAAAACGCCGCAAGCTCAATTATGTAAGAGCTTGCGGCACAAATTTTACTTTCCAATTCATCGACTTGTATAATAAAATCTACAACTTATTCTTTAGCCATGTTTTCATAAGTCTCAAACTTCTCTTTAGCATCTTTCTCAGCCTTGCCAAACAACTCTCCAGCCTTTTCCGGATCTACCTTTGCTAAAGATGAATATCTTACTTCACCTAGCAAGAAATCTCTGAAAGAAGCTGTTGGTGCCTTAGAATCCAATATGAAAGGATTCTTTCCCTCTTCCTTCAACATAGGATTGTAGCGGTACAAATGCCAATAACCAGCTTCAACCGCCATTTTTGATTCAAGTTGAGTACATCCCATACCTAATTTCAAGCCATGATTGATACATGGAGAATAGGCAATTATCAAAGACGGTCCAGGATAAGCCTCAGCTTCAACAATTGCTTTTAGCAACTGGTTCTGATTAGCACCCATTGCTACCTGAGCAACATAGACATATCCGTAAGACATTGCAATAAGGCCTAAGTCCTTTTTCTTTGTGCCTTTACCGCTTGCAGCAAATTGAGCTATAGCTCCTGTAGGTGTTGCTTTTGAAGACTGTCCTCCGGTGTTTGAATATACTTCAGTGTCAAATACCAAAACATTTACATCTTCACCGGAAGCTAAAACATGGTCTAGCCCACCAAATCCGATATCATATGCCCATCCGTCACCGCCGAATATCCACTGGGACCTCTTAACAAGGAAATCTTTCTTTTCATATATTTCATCTAAAATGTTCTTTGCTTTTTCATCGTCCGTATTGTATTTTTCAAGGGCATGAATCAGTTTGTCTGCTATAGTTCTGGTTGCTCTGCCGTTATCTTTGTTATCAAGCCATTCCTTAAGCAAGCCTTTAATTTCCTCGGATATATTCAATTCCAACGCTGATGTCGCCAATTGTGCAATTTTATCACGAATTTGATTAACGCCAAGATGCATTCCATAGCCAAACTCAGCATTATCCTCAAACAGTGAGTTAGCCCATGCCGGTCCACGCCCATTTCTGTCAACCGTGTATGGTGTTGCAGGAGCACTCGCACCCCATATGGAGGAACATCCGGTAGCGTTGGCTATCATCATTCTATCCCCAAATAATTGTGTTATCAATTTTGCATAAGGTGTTTCTCCGCAACCGCCACAAGCACCAGAGAATTCCAATAGCGGCTGTTGTAATTGGCTGCCTTTTACAGTTTCAGCTTTAAGCAAATCTGTCTTAGGAGAAATAGTCATAGCATGCTCCCACAATTTAGCCTGATCTAATTGGGTTTCTATAGGCTTCATTTCAAGAGCCTTAACCTTTGCCGGACAAACCTGAGCACAGTTTCCGCAACCTGTACAATCTAGAGGACTTATCTGAATTCGGAAAGTATACCCAGCCATTTCCTTACCCATACCTTTAATTGTAGCAAAACCTTCCGGAGCATTATTTTGTTCCTTTTCATCCAGTACAAAAGGTCTTATTACCGCATGAGGACATACATATGCACACTGATTACATTGTATACAATTCTCAGAAATCCACTGAGGGACGTTAACGGCAATAGCTCTCTTTTCATAAGCCGAAGTTCCCATTTCGAAGGTTCCGTCTTCAATACCTTCAAAGGCACTGACAGGAAGATTGTCTCCTTCCATTCTATTGATTGGGTTAACTATATTTTTGATAAAGTCAGGTACATTAACATCTTCTGCAACTGGCTTTGCCTTAGCATCCTTCCAAGATTCCGGCACCTCAACCTTAACCAAAGACTTGACACCTTCATCTATTGCTTCATAGTTCATGCTGACAACTTTATCACCCTTTTTCCCATAGCTCTTTAAAGCAGCGTCTTTCATATACTTTATTGCATCATCTATAGGAATGATGTTGGTCAATTTAAAGAATGCCGCCTGCATTATAAGATTTATTCTACCACCTAGTCCAATTTTTCCGGCTATGTCAAAAGCATCTATGGTATACATCTTGATGTTGTTTTTAGCAATATACGCTTTTACTTCTGCTGGAAGCTTCTCTTCAAGTTCTTGGCCTTTCCAATTGCAATTTAATAAAAATGTTCCATTTTCTTTCAAATCACTTACAATATCGTATTTCCCCACATAAGAAGGATTATGGCAGGCAACAAAATCAGCCATTTTGATTAGGTAAGAAGATCTAATAGGCTTTGATCCAAATCTCAAGTGGGAAACTGTAACACCACCAGACTTTTTGGAGTCATAGAAAAAATATCCCTGAACATACTTATCAGTATGGTCACCGATTATTTTAATGGAGTTTTTATTTGCACCTACAGTTCCGTCAGAACCTAAGCCCCAGAATTTGCAGCTCACAGTTCCCTTAGGTACGATATCCACTCCTTCGCCCACTTTGAGCGAAGTAAAGGTAACATCATCATTTATACCTACAGTAAAGTGGTTCTTAATTTCATCACTCTTAAGGTTATCAAATACCGCAATCATCTGTTCTGGTGTTGTATCCTTCATGCCTAAGCCATATCTTCCACCAACAATAACAGGTCTTACATCTTTGTCATAGAAGGCTGTGCGAACATCTTCATATAAAGGTTCACCTACAGCACCAGGCTCCTTTGTCCTATCTAAAACTGCTATCTTTTTAGCCGTCATAGGTATTGCTTTTAGAAAATGCTCAATTGAAAAAGGTCTGTAGAGGTGAACTTTAACTACTCCAACCTTTTCACCCTTATTGGTAAGGTAATCTATAGTTTCTTCTATGGTATCGCAAACAGAACCCATTGCTATGATTACCCTATCTGCATCAGGAGCACCATAGTAGTCAAATAAATTATATTTTCTTCCTGTTAATTTGTATATTTGTTCCATGTAGTTTTCCACGATTCCAGGAATAGCATCATAGAATTTGTTTGAAGCTTCCCTAGCTTGGAAGAATATATCCGGATTTTGTGCAGTTCCTCTAGTAACAGGATGTTCCGGACTTAATGCCCTTTGCCTAAACGCTTTAATAGCTTCATAATCAACAAGCTTTGCAAAGTCTTCATACTCAATTACTTCTATTTTCTGAACTTCATGGGATGTCCTAAAACCATCAAAGAAGTGAAGGAACGGAACTCGTCCTTTTATTGCAGCTAAATGTGCAATCCCACCTAAGTCCATAACTTCCTGAGGGTTGCCTGATGCTAACATTGCAAAACCAGTCTGACGGCATGCCATAACATCCGAGTGCTCTCCAAAAATTGAAAGTGCATGCGCAGCAACTGTACGAGCACTTACATGAAAAACACCGGGAAGAAGTTCTCCAGAAATTTTATACATGTTAGGAATCATGAGCAAAAGCCCTTGGGATGCTGTAAAAGTTGTAGTCAAAGCACCCGCTACCAAAGAACCATGAACAGTTCCCGCCGCACCTGCTTCAGACTGCATTTCTACAACTTTAACCTGTTGACCAAAAATGTTTTTCTTGCCTCCTGAACTCCAAACATCGACATTTTCAGCCATGTTTGAAGACGGCGTAATTGGGTAAATGGCCGCAACATCAGTAAAAGCATAGGCAACGTGGGATGCCGCCATATTACCATCCATCGTTTTCATTGTCTTCAAAGTCTTTTCCCCCTCAATTTTATTAATTTACATCAATGGAATAACATGTCCTATATATCGGCTAATGAGTTTAGTCATTCCATGATGTATATACCCACAAATAAAGGCTTTGAAACTTTGCAATTGCCTTTCAAAAATTTGATTCAGTTTTTTCGCATAACAAAATAATATTCCTATGTGTGGAATATTAAAAAGCTTCTTTGATTGGCTTTGTGCTCTAAATATTGTATGGGCTATTTTTTGAAATAACCTTATTTATAATCTAAAACAACCACTCTAGGAAAATCATTAATACAATCTTTATTGACCTCAATTTCACACCCATCAATTTTTTTGTAATCTCCCACAACCGACAGGAATTCTTCAACTCCCGAAAGTGGGAAAGATAAGTCCTCTGTCTTATAGTGCATAGGAATTGTAACTTGAGGCTTTAAAATATCCATTACTTTCATTGCACCTACATGATCAATGGTAAATGTACCACCTATAGGCGTCAACAAAATATCAACTTTACCAAGCTCTTTGACCTGTTCACTATTAAGCACATGACCTAAATCACCCAAGTGACAAACATTCAAGCTGTCCACTCGAAATTTAAATATAGTATTTAGCCCTCTCTTTTTCCCGCCCTCTTCATCGTGAAAAGTCTCTACCCCAGTTATTTCAATATCCTTTATAATAATTTTACCCGAACCTCTAACAAGCACAGGAGTTCCTTCAAATATCCCCGTATTGTTATGGTCAAAATGGTCGTGACTTTCACTGACTATATTTGTTTCAATTTGTGGAATTTTATAACCAACAGTAGCATCAAAAGGGTCAGTTACAATTTTTATTTCTTTGTCCGACGTAATAAGAAAACAAGAATGCCCAAACCATTTAATTTTCATATTCTTCCTCC
>CAYXPB010000327.1:0-1762 GCA_964466645.1 uncultured Acetivibrio sp.
TTATCTTTTTGATTCCAATCTCAATCTCAAAGGCAGCAAAGTGTATCATATGGATGTAGGTCATAGGCTTATTGATTTGCTAGCTACTTCTGATAGCGGATGTTTAGTTAGTGGAGCTCGTGATCAAAAGCCATTGGATCCCTATCGGGATGCCTACATACTAAAAGTCAGTTTATCCGATGTGATTACCGGTAGCAGTGAGCAAATGGCTGTAGGGCAGGAAGTGCGTATAGGACCTGTGCCGGCTACCGACAGGTTAGCTGTTCAGACCAGGAACACCGATTGCACCTTGTTACTCAGGGATATGAAAGGTCAGATAATTCTACAGCGCCGGCTTAACGATGGTGTCAACCAGCTTGATATCCGGCATCTGCCTTCAGGAATGTATATAGCCACCGTTTCAAACAATGAAAGCAAGCATATCGAAACCTTTAAAATCATAAAACAATGAAACATTTTATTCAACACCGTTTCAACCGCAGCATGCTTAAAGCTGCTGTTGGTTTTTTATTGCTTTTAGTAGGCCTGCAACAAGGTTATGGACAATGTGTGCAATGTGATAGTACAACGACCACTGGTTGGTCTTCAAGTGCAATAGGACGATATACCCAAGCTACAGGCCGTTATTCATTTGCCGGAGGAATTTTTTCAGAAGCATTGGGTCAAGCATCTTTTGCTTTTGGTAATAGGGCAATTACTGCAGGGGGAAGTACGGTGGCTATAGGTCAGTTCGTTAGAGTTTATACTTCTACAGCAATGATTTTCGGAGCAGGTTTTGATATAAACAACCCACTGATCAACAGCCAGACTCATTCAATGATGATTGGGTTTGGCTCCACCAAACCTACCTTGTTTGTGGGACCATCCAATGGTGTAAACAGCACGGGTAAAATAGGTATTGGCAATGTAACCGATCCACAGGCTAAATTACACATTAGGGCAGATCAGTACGATGATGCCAGTTTACTGCTTGAGGCTACTGGTAGCAACAAAAGAAGTAGTATTTTAATGGCAGGCGGTCAAGCTGTTATTGGTACTAGTTCGCAAAATCATTCTTTATCGTTTGTAACCGGTACTACCCACACACGTATGTTTATCAATGGTGTTAATGGTAATGTAGGTATTGGAGGTACTACAAATCCACAGTCCCCACTTCATGTCATGACTGACGGTACACAGGATGCTGCTATATTGATTGAGAGCACCGACAAAGGAAAAGCAGCTGGGATTTACTTTAGCGGGAGTGCTGCCAATATTGGTATTTTAGACCAAAACAAGCCTATTTCATTTTATACTGCCGGTACTAATTTGAAAATGAGAATAACCTCTGATGGCAATGTTGGTATTGGTGTTGCTGCTCCACAACAAAAGCTGCATGTTGCCGGAGGTGCAAAATTTGATGATCAGGTGTTGATTGATGCCGGTGGTCTATACGTAAATGGTGAGGTGAAAGCCAAAAAATTCCATGCCAGCATCAGCCCTTTTCCCGATTTTGTTTTTGAGCCCGGCTATCAGCTTTTACCCATTACCGAGGTAGAAAGTTTTATAACCGAAAAGGGACATCTTCCAGGATTTCCCAATGCAGCCGAAGTGGAGAAAAACGGAATTGAATTAGGCGAGATGAATGCACTTCTTTTGCAAAAGATAGAAGAGCTGACACTGTATATTATTGCTCAACAGAAAGAGATAGGTGAGCTTCGAGTACTTATAAATTCTACCAAGTAAATGAAATAAAGCCATGAGACAACAAATATTTCTTTTA
>CAYXPB010000327.1:1804-5470 GCA_964466645.1 uncultured Acetivibrio sp.
GCACAAACCAAAGCACAGTCAGTAAAGTTTGAGTACGATGTTGCCGGTAATCGAGTATTACGTCAGATTGTTGTACAAATAATAACTGATGCCGATTCATTGTTTAAAGAAAGCATCCTTTTTGACCATTTACCTGATGATCCTATTGAAGGATTGAAAGTATATCCGAATCCTGCACATGAAATAGTGTATATTGAGTTTGTTGACATACCAGATACATCTGTTGAGTATTTAATGATTGATATGTACGGTCATTTGCTTGAGCGAGGTGTTATCGACAATGTCCTGACCCCTCTGAACTTAAGCCATTATACAAGCGGGATATATTTTTTGTTGATAAAAGCGGATGCTAAGAATGAAACGTTCAAGATTATCCGGCAATAGCTTAAGAGGCTGGTTATAAAATTTTTAAAAATTATTTTTTACAACCATTTAATTTGTATGAGCATGAAAAAACGAATAATTATCGCCATAATTCCCGTTGTGATTGGATTATTTGCCCAAGCTCAGACACAGTACGCTCCAAATTTTATACTTAATCATAAATTAACAGGTTCTCAGCATTATAGAGCTTCACAATTTATTGAAATGGGAATAAACGAAGGTAATGCTACTGGATTTGAATATAATGCTATTAGTAGCAATGAGTTTAAAGCAGAGATTGATCCGTTCATGGTTTTTCCACCAGTAGAAGGAGAGCTTGGTGGACCTAATGCCGGTGATCAGGGCATAGTTGGAAGTATTGATGGAGTGTTTGATGTGAGCGATTTGGGAGCTGCAACATATACCATACCTATTAAGTTGCCGATGGGAGTTGGAGGTACTGTTCCTCCACTATCATTAACTTATAGCAGTATGGTAGGAAATGGCTTGTTGGGGATTGGATGGAATATTGAAGCAATATCAGGTATTTCAAGAACAGGAAAAACTATTTATCATGATGGACGTGTTGAAGGTCCACAATATAATTCCAGCGATAATCTTAATTTTGATGGAATGCGAATGATGTCTTTAGGTAATAATATATACACAACAGAGGTTGAGGGTTTTAACCATATAAAGATTGTTGAGAGTAATTCAACAGGCCCCGTAAGTTTCGAAGTTAAAACACGGGATGGGAAAATTCTTCGCTTTGGGCAAACCGAAAACTCAAGACAAAAGTTGGCTAATACCGAAACAATAATCACTTGGTATTTAAGTAGTATCGAAGATTTATTGGGTAATTTAATAACTTATACGTATGAACATCGTAATGGTAATTTGTTGCTGAAAGAAATAAAATATGGTGGAAATGACAAAAATAGCCAAGGACATATTTATCAAGTGCGCTTTATTTATATTTATGATAGAATTGATCCATTTACTAATTATATAAATGGAATGCCAATAAAGAATGATTGTCTTTTGGATCACATTATAATAAAATATATACCCCAGAATATGGAGTTGTTCAAGTACTCTTTGGAATATGATAGTTCATCATTGATCTCCAGCCGCCTTACCAAAGTAAAGTTGGAAGATACAAAAAACTCTCAGGAGGTAAACCCTACAACAATTGAATGGGGTGAGCCTACAGATAATTTTACGCTAACAGCGACTAATATAATGCCTAAATCAAATAGAGATGCTGAATATACTTTAGGGGATTTTAATGGTGATGGTAAGGCAGATATATTGGCCGCATATTATTACAAAGAAAATGGTGTAAAACTGTATGACACATGGTCTATATTTTACCTTAATGAAGCAGGTACTTCTTATTATGAAGTAGAAATGGGTAGTCTGAATCAACCCTATCAACCACTATTTGTATATTTCGTTGCAGGTGATTTTAATGGCGATGGCCGCGATGATCTACTTAAAGTTATAAGAAACTCGTCTAACTCCTATACTGGAATTTTACTAGAATCCGATGGTAATTATGGTTTCTCATCGCAAGGTTCGATCGATTACAATTTTGGTGAGAATCATTATATTAAGATTACGGATATGAATGGTAACGGAATTAATGAAATTTTGATAGTAAGCATCTTAACTGATCATCAAAACAATAAGAAACACATTCTTTTAAGATGTTTTGAGAAAAACCAGTCAAATAATTTCTTTCAAAGTCTTTTTGTTAATTCACCTGCAACTGATGGTTATTTTTTTACAGTTGATAAAGATACTGAATTATTTCCTGTTCAACCGGGAGATTTTACAGGTAATGGACGTACTGACTTATTAGTAAATACTGATAATCTTGAAAGTACAATATTTACGTTGCATCCAACCGAGCCAGTTTTAACTGAGCTTGTTCCTACCAGATTTGGCTTCCCAAACCGATATCACCGAGTATTTACAGGTGATTTTAATGGTGATGGGATCACTGATATATTAACATATGCTTATGCAAATCCTAACATTGGATGGGAATTACATTATTTTAATGGTAAGAATACATGGATTGAAGGATTATGTCCTATAACATTTAACTCTGATCCTGGGAATACCAATCATATTAAACGATATATTTATACAAGCGACATTAATGGGGATGGCAAAACAGATATACTTGATATTTATATGACAGAAACCTATTCTAATAATGCGAATTTTACAGTATATTATAGCAAAGGAAATAGTTTTAAAGAAGTTGAAACATTATTGGCCTCTATGGAATATAGTCAAGATTTATTTGATTTTAATGGAGATGGCAAATTAGAAACACTTCTCTGGACTCAATCTTATACCCCGCTAAATATAATGTCTTATCATAAAGAAGAAAAAAGTAATCTAGCAAAATCAATTATCAATGGACATGATTATAAAATTTTAGTTTCTTATTTGCCTCTGACTAACTCGCAGATTTATCAAAAAACTCTTCAAAAACAATTTCCTGTTGTGAACTATCAACCTTCCTATTTTGCTGTCAGATCAATTAAGAAAGATATTGGTGATAATCATTTGACTACACAAACATTTAAATATGAAGACCTTTTAGTACATAGGCAAGGCAAAGGATTGTTAGGATTTGGCAAAAGGCTGATTACGAATAGTTTTACCGGTGTGTCAGTTGAAAGAATAAACGAAATATACACTATCCAAAATAAATTTTACTTCCCATATACCAAAGAAATAAAAACAAAAAAAGCAAATGGAGAAATTATTTCATTAATTGAAAACACAATTAATCATCAAAGTTTTCCTTCATCCCCACTTAGGATATTCCCGTATATCGAAAGTACTCATTACACAGAAAGGAATCTTACAACAAATGACTTTGTTAAAACAGTGCATAAAGACTTTTCTTATGATAATTATGGAAACTTGATTTCAAGTGTCGAGTTGATTGCTTTAGAAGAAAAGCAGTCTTCCGCATCAGCTTCTCAATATGAGCATCAGATAACTACTAATTTTCAATATTTAGCTCCGGACTTAACTAATTGGTTAATTAGTCGCCCAGAGAAAATAACTAAAAAAGTACGGTATTTTACAGAAGAGCAGTATGAGCCTACACTTGTGTTTTCATACTATCCCTCCGGCCATTCTTCATTTCCTTTACTAAACGAAAGGAAGATTCATCCAAAAAATATCCTTACAAATAAATTATCTACTAGTGAGTTATACTCATACGATGAATTTGGAAATATGAATAATTTAACTCTTAGCGCCCCCTATTCAACC
>CAYXPB010000328.1:0-5421 GCA_964466645.1 uncultured Acetivibrio sp.
AGGCATAACATTATATCCGACTTTATAATCACTTCATCTTCATGGATATTTTGTAATTCTTCACCAATATCTGCGGCCAGATCATCTGCTATAACAAACTGTGCTCCATTAGCCTTTATACTCTTTACGAGCAAGGAAGTAATCTTTAGACCTTCATCCTTATCCTTATTTGCAATTATCCCTATATTTACCATTCTTGTACCTCATTCTATTTAATCTTTTCTTTATTTTTACGATATCATATCGAAATAATTATATAAAATAAAAAAGCAAAGTACAACATTTTCTATATATACGTTCTGTAGGTATAATTAAATATAAGTTAGTAACCTTTAATATTTTTCTGCAGGAAATTCACTTATATAACCAAGAAAATATTGTCTCATAAGAGCAAAATCTACTGAGTTGATGATTGAATTCCCATCCACATCAGCACCATAGTTCCCATAATCACCCGGAAGCTCTTTTATAGATCCCAATAAGAACATCCTAAAATAAGCAAAATCTATAGTATTTACTGACCCATTTCCGTCAATATCTCCATATTTATAAACATATACTCTCTGAGATTTGCTCGTCATAGTTCCAAAATTATCTACAGCTATCCATTTTACAATTGTATCGCCTAGTTTAAAAGTTTCAGGTGCATCATTTATAATTGAATACTCAACTTTATTCCTTACCGTTGCAGTTCCAATATCCACATACTTTTCATCCTTATTTGTTCCTGTATAAATATCAGGGGGAACAATCAAATCCGGTGCCGTCATATCTACTATCATAGTTACCTCTTGTATGGAAGAAGTCATATTTCCATTCATATCTTCAGCAGTCCATAAAACACAAGTAGTTCCTATGGGAAAATACTCCGGAGAATTATTAGTTACTTTTACATCAGTATTTCCAAAATAATCTGCAGTACCAATATCGGCATAAGTTTTCTGCTCCATTGCCGCTAAAATCAAGTCTTCAGGGGGTTCAAGAATAGGTGGTATCTTTTCTTTCTCAAGTGTAACAACCTCTACTACATCTGTAATTTCATCTAAACTAGTTGCAGAACTAGTTGACTTTCCTCCAACCACTATAATATTTCCATTATAGGATGCTATACCAAAGTTTTCTCTGTTCATGCAATTGCAAGGTATAAAGGTTGTCGTATTATTTAAAGGATCATACTCACAAATCCTTACCGTATTCTGGTTATAATCGGAATATAATCCATAAAATTTGTCGTTAAACTCGGTAATACCTCTATCGGCTCTAAAACTTATTTTATCACCTATTTCCCAAGTACTAGTATCTACATCATAGCTTCTCAGTCTCCAATCAAACTCATAGGCACTGTAATTAGCTTGAATATTAGTATCAGAATTGTATTTTCTAGATCCAAAGATATATATTTTTCCATTTGACGCGGCGACAGAAATAGGAATCATACCTTTTTCCATATAGTCTTTTTTCGATACAGTATTAGTATCGGTATCAAATTCGTCAATACTGAAAACAACATCTTCATTTAAATAAGCATCATCTGCTCCGATAACATATATTTTATTGTTTGTCCCAACAACATTCATGTACTTCCAATAATCAATATTACTTTTAAAGGTCCATATATCTTCTACTGGATTATATTCTTCAATGACACCCTCTCCTGAGGAGAGCTTTTTAATTATGTATACTGTATTATTTACAGATACTGCATAAGGTATATCTGCTTGCTCACCTTCCATATCGCGCTTCTTTTCCCATCTATTATTGGTTGGATCGTATACTTCTACTGTGTTTAGATAATTGCCCTTATCATCAACTCCACCAATAGCATAAACCTTACTGTCTGCCATAGTCACAGCCGGATAATTCCTCTTAGTAGGCATACTTTCCTGATCTATTTTAATTCCTTTTAAGTAAGAAATTTCTTTTCTAAAAGCAAAAGGTCCTATATTTAAGGAAGTGTTATCAAAGCTAACAGGAAGTTTTCCATCATAATAATAGGTCTGTTTACTAACGTTATCAATCACTTTTATATTCTTTACCGTACAGGGATTGCCAAGTTGTTTATCTCGGATAGTAAGGTATATTTTTCCCTTTAAACTGTCGTACTTATCGTATAATTCACTTATATCAAAAACAAAAGTTGCATCACATGCATTAGAAGTTCCATCAAAGCTGGAGTTTATGGAAGGCGATGAAGTTAATAGGTTAATATTATAAGGATCTAAATATAAAACCGGACTCTTTTTATCATAGCTTGAGTAACCGAACAAAGTCTCAATTTCATATTTATTCGCATGATTTATGGTATACTCAATTAACATTTTAGGCTCTGAAGCTTTTTTGGGCAAGATCCAATATACTTTATTACCCCCGTTAATAGCATTTCTACGTTCTGTTTGAGGACAATCGGGTACGGAAGATATGCTGTTTAGAGCATCATAAGAAAGCCATAAGAAGCCTTGATTTGAGTACCATGAAAAACTATTATCACTTGAAATCATTTCTTCGGCTGTTCCCCAAGAATTAGCTATCTTGAAAGCTCCCTTCTCCCCTATGTCGACACTGCCGTTTTCATTTATGTCTACCCAAACATTATCATTATAGCCCACTAAAGTCATTGTATGACCATCTACTTTTAGAGTCGCTTTATCTGTAAGATGAGCAATATGCTCATCTACTAAAGCATCATCCTCATTTGTTGAAATATCATCGCTTATTCTAGAAAATCGCCAAATTGAAACATTAGTTTCAAAAGTGAGAACATAACCATTATTTAGAAGTTGCTTGACTTTATGTAACTCAGGATCGTCGGGACTTTCAATGGGAGTTTTAGATCCATCCCACATTTTTATGTTTCCATAGTCTTCAATTCTGTAATTTAAGGCATTTCTCCAAACGGAAGCATCGGTCGGCCATTTAGTATAATTTTCTTGACTTGTATCATCAGAATAATAGGGGAACTCATTCCATAGGGCTGCTCCACTCTTTAAGAAAAGCAAAAATGTGCTGTCCAAACCAAACACACCGTTTTCTCCAGCATTTGTAAGATTAAAGGTCCATTTAGGTGAAAACTTTCTTATGTTTTCACTATCATTTTTGACATCCCAATCTAAGGCCATACCAAACATATGAGTCATCTGATAGTAAGTTGTAGAATAAGACACGCAGGAGTTCAAAGCACCTTGGTCGCCTATTGGAGGAAAAGCTTTAAGCTGACTGTTGTCTACTGCCGCTGGTAATGAAATCGATGTAATATCTACATAAGGTGAGTAAGATAAAACACCTCTTTTTATGTCAGGCATAGAAATTTCATTTTCTTTAAAAATTTCATCTCCAAATTGACAGGCACTGTAATCTGGTAATTCCTCTACACCCACTTCTCTTCTTTCCTCGTTTATTCGTTTAAGTCCTAGATGGTTAGTCAATATTTTGGATATCTCGTGCGTTTCATCCGTATCTCTATGCACTTTATCAACGTTTATTAACCCCTGAATTACTTTGATATTTTTTTGACTGTCACTATAGTCCGAAGCTATATTTAGGTCAGCATAAACGGGTCTACCTTCGAGAATAGGTGTTAAAAATATAGCCAAGCTTAATGCAAACTTAATAAAAGGTGCAGTCTTATGTATACTTTCAGTCATAATACAAAATTGCCTCCTCCGTCAACACTTAGGACTTTTTAAAAACAACCTACACATTATCCTTTGCTTCACCATCATTGATATCTTTGTCAACGCGTGATGCTTCTTCTTTTGCACGACGAAGCTCTTCCATCTGTCTTAAATAATTGATCTGAGTTTCGGTTTTACCTGGGAATTTATGACTTTCATTTGCTTTATATACACTACTACCTTTTTCCTTCATTAATTGACTTATTTTATTTTTATGTTCATCCTCACCAATCTTTTTATTTACTAAGTCCATGTTGCAATCTGCAACTTCTTTCAACTCTTCAAACTTTGAACTTGTTATCACAGCACCATAAGAACAAACCGGGCAAACCACAAGATGTTCAGTTGAATAAGGGATTATCGGGATAAAAAACAAAGTAAACCAGGTACGCCTTGTGTACAACTGCCACAACTCTTCATTGTTACAGCGGTCGCAGCGACTTCTAAACACAGGTCCATGATTTTTTACAGTTTGCTTACCCCATCCAAAAACTAGAAACATATTACTTCCCCTCTCAATTTTAGTGCCCGGCAGCACCTTTGACAAACTCATCAAATAAATAATTAAATCTCTCTCTCATGTTGAAAATACTCTTAAAAGACATTGCTTTTTTGAACCAATATTGTGCTTTTTTATAATCGCCTTTTTTTATGCTGCACAATCCTAAATAGTAATAATTTATAACACCGGGCGAAGTTTCAATTGATGTTAAAAGATTATTTTCTGCTTTATTATACTCCTTCATTTCAAAATAAACAATTCCAAATAAAACGTTCATAGTTAAGTTTTCATTCTCAAAATGCTTCTTAGTTATAACGTTATATTCTTCATTGTCCTGCTGGTCTAATATCTTTCTTTCAAGTAAAACCAGCAGTCTACTTTTGCATTCGGAATTAGCCAGATGAATTTTCTTTCTCAATACCAAAATCGGCTCTTCTACTTCACCTAAAGCCATATCAACAACTTTTTCCAAGCATGTTGTCTGAGCATTTTCCCTGTCCATTTCATTACATTTTTTTAGATACTTAAGAGCTTCTTTATATTTTTCGTTGTCATAATGTATAATACCTAGAAACGAATGATACACCTCTCTGTTTGGTTTTAATGAAAGTGCTTTTTCTGCCAGTTTAACCGCCTCAGCATAACGTCCCTTTTGAGATATAACAATAGCTTTATGAATAAATAAGGTACTATCCTTTTCGTTTAAAGATATGGCCTTATCAAATAATTCGATAGCCTTATCATACTCTTCTTGATTTACAAGCTTCTGTGCTTTTGAAAACAAAATTTCGGCTTTCAACGGTCCAAACATATACGTTTCCTCCTGTAAATGCAAAATTAATCTATAAATATTGATCGATGTTTATTCAAAGGTTATTTTTTTTTATTATATCATACTTTATTATTTCTTAACCACTTGGTTAATAAAATACAAATATTATTTTATGCAATAGAAAACTTTTGTGTATCCCTCAAGCTTTATTAACAAATTTTATACATTTATAAACGCATATTAAAGGATTTTTTTCAGATTTGTAGAATGTATATAAGTATGTATCGTATTTTTCGTAATTACTCTAAAAATTCTTTTATTTACTTAAGGCCCTTTCAGACAATAACCTATACAATATTTAGGGCATAATACCAATCATTAAAGCTTAAAAGCTTTCAAACAGAGGAACATTATTTTACAGTACAAAATACCCCAACCATTATTACTAAAGACAAATTAAATAAGGTAATCTCTAA
>CAYXPB010000329.1:0-5388 GCA_964466645.1 uncultured Acetivibrio sp.
AATTATTTGACAGTGGAATTCCAATAGACGATTCAAATGAGAATTTATTCAGGGCCCTTATTAATGAACCTGAAATCATTTTTGCCGATGAACCCACAGGAAATCTTGATTCCGAGTCCACAGAACAGGTATATAACCTTATGAGATCTATAAATAAAGAACTAGGTACTACTTTTGTAATTGTAACCCACGACAGGCATTTAGCAGCAAAGAGCGACAGGATAATCGAAATTCTCGACGGAAACATTGAAAGAGATTTTAAAACAAGTTCCCAAGATAAAGACTCTGTATGGGATGAAATAAGACCCTGTAACTGCATGTATAGGAACAACAAAGAAATGGCAAAAAACCCTTAATCAAAATTCAAATTATAAGCTGTCGAAAAGAGTAAGTAAAATACACTTTCCGGCAGCTCCTTTTTTTCTTGCTAACCTAAAAAAATTTCTTAAAAACACAATTAAATAGATTTTGTTAATTTTTAACTCTTATGGAAACTGAATATTGCCAGGAATAAAGCAACCATCTTCAGTGTTTTCAGGAATTTCTATAACATCTGTAACGACTTTACCTCGTATGTCTGTAATTCTAACTTTAAGTGTATTTGAATTTATATTACGTATTGCAAAATAGTTACAACGGTCTTTTGTTACGTCTATCCATTCACTGTCATTGAAGTATTCCAATTTCATAACCGGGTACTTGTGATTTCTTACTTGCAAAGCCAACCACCATTTTGAACTTGCCGGTAAAATTCGGTATGTAAAGTTCCCCACAATAGGAGCTTCAATAACTCGCCATGAAAGGGGTATTCTACCGCCTGGAACATTTGTATCTCCAATTTTATCACATGAAATTCTGCAAAGGTCCAATGCACCTTCAAACGCTTCTGTATAGCAGTCGGTCACATATGCAACCGTAGTGCCCTTAGGTCCCGTTATTTCTATATATGCGCCAGAAAGTGCCGATTGTACACCATAACTATTAAGTTCAGGCTTGTTTACAGCTACAATTTCCATGTCGTCTGGGATTGGATCTAAAAGGGCAATCCCACCTTCATACCCTGTACCTGTATAAGTAGCATATCCTTCACGAACTTTATCCCAATCGGGGTAAGGCTCGGTGTCGTTAGGTGATGTTTCAGGAAAAACTTTAATCATTCCAAGAATAAATTTTCTCATTAGTCCAAAATCAATACTATTAATTTCTCCATCTCCGCTTGTGTCAGCAGACCACAGGTCATCTTCTATTGGAAAATCATCAATAGTTCCCAACAAAAAACTTCTCATAAGTGCATAATCAATGCTATTGACATCATTATCGCCATTAAGATCTCCAACCTGCGACTTTGCCAAAGAAATGCTGCTAAAACCTAATGCTTGAACAGCTATAATTAAGATAACAAAGAAACTTCTTAGTCCTTTCAGATTCATGATATACCCCCTAAAAACCAGTGCAAAACATATAATAAAACTACTTGCTACATGCTTTAATTATATTTTATTGTTTAAAGGTTTGCAATGTTTTTTACGTTTCGAGCATATTAGGCCATTTAAAAAAATTCACTTTCAAACTCTATCTCAATTTTGTCTATTCCTTTCTTATCTTTCCAACATTAATACCGACAATTGCCTTGTCAATCTGAATATTTGATCCAGCATAAATACTGATTACATCGACATATAAATAAAAAGCAGCCCGCAAAGTTTGCCAGCTACTAAATTTAATCAAGCTGTTTTTTTAGTCTATTTTCCGTGCTTTCCCAACCATTTCTATAAATTTCTTACCATACCCAGTATCATCATTATCTAGAGTCTCTTTTGCTCTTTCTATTAGCGCTTCATAGTTAGCAGTACCTTTATACTCTGAGTCTCTAAGCAGAAGTCCGAATTCTGCTACAGAAGATGCTAATTTTAGATTGTCGGAGGAAGAAGCTTTTATGTCCTGATCATCGATAGTTTGGGTCAGCAATTTACTTTCATCTCCATCGGGTTTTTTATATCTAAGTTTTAGTGTTGCAATCTCATCACTTGGTATTACTGTCGATTCCTGATACTTTAATTCGTCAACATTTGCTGGTTCACCTTCCGATCCTGCTGTAACAATTTCATATAATGCAGTAACAGAGTGACCCGCGCCCATTTCACCTGCATCAACAAGGTCATTATTAAAATCCTCTTTAGCAAGTAGTCTGTTTTCATAACCAATGAGCCTGTATGATTTTACTTTTGCAGGGTTAAATTCAACCTGTATTTTTACATCTTTTGCTATTGTATATAGAGTCGATCCCATCTCATTTACCAATACTTTTTTTGCTTCCAGTATATTATATATTGACTGTATAGACTCAGCATGCAGATACGGATGATCTCACATTTTACAAGAAAAACAGCATACTGATTTTTCTTTCCAGTCACTAAAACAAAGTCATCTGCTCCTGCGAAATCTTATAAAACGCCGATTCCAAGCCTCCTTGGGCTTTTACCAATTTAGACTGTATTACGCTCATATTCATTCCTGTAAGCTGTCTATGTATGAGGCTGTAAACAACATCAAACTGCATGTAAATATCCACCTGCATATGCCCAGTTAAACATATCATCTGGGTATTTGTGCCCTTGGCCAATTCAAATATATAAGACAAAAGATATCCCGCATTTGCCTGCCCAAATGGATTATCAATCCATATAACCTTACTGGAATCGGGCCATCCGGTCTTTTTACTCCTTAAGTATGAGATAATTGAAATAAACATGGCAAAAAATCCAGCAAGTTTTTCTCCTCCTGACCAGCTTATAACCACTTCCCAAGGAATATATCGGGATGCCCCCATAGCCTCAGGCTTAAATACCTTTATTGAATATTCATTGAGGTTTGTTATCGCATCCAACAGACTTACAGCAGACATAATTTTTGCTATCTCCCCATCAATCCTGGCAGGGTCATATTTACCCTCTGCTTTCATCTTTTCAATTTCATCGATGGAAACCTCTATATACCTAGTCATCAAAGCTTTGCCTTCTTCGGGATGAAGCTGTGGCATCTCAATCACTATAGTCTTTCTGGTTACTCCATCAATTTTTATTTTCGAGAAATTATCTACTCTCTTAAGCTCATCATACACTGCCTCTGCCTTGCTGTAGCACCTTTCCACTATCTCGAACTTATCTCTTAGTGATTCCTCCAATTGGAACTGTGCCCCTTTTTTCATGTTTTCAACGCTGTCAATTATCTCTTTGAACAAATCCTTAACATATTTATAATTGTATCTATCATTATTCATTATCTTTTCAATAATCATCCTGATTGTCACATTCTCTGCCCAATCAGCATCGTGGTAGAGCTCATCGTAGCTCTCCCTTATCGTCACTTCTATCTGCCCTAGACTTTTGGTCAAATCTCTGTAAAGGCCGCGGTTCTCGTTGATAATAACCTCTATTCTTTCTACCGGAAGCTGCAGCATATCCCACATGGAAATACTTTCACCATTATGGACAAGACTGTCCATATACTCCCTTGTCTCGCTCTGAATTGTTATTTTGTTTTCGCTGATGTACTCCTCAATTCTCTCTCCAGATCGCAAAAGTCTTAGTCTTCTTTTTTCAATCTCTTCAAGCCTTTTTGCGTTCTTCTGCCTCTTTCTATTGTACGCCTCTATCTGACCATTAAAAGTTGCTCCATCAACACTTTCTAGTGATTCAAATTCAAAAGGTCCCAAATTAAATCTTCTCTCAATATTCTTCTTAAGCTCCTTTGTCTCTCCTATCAAAGTATTTATCTGACCGGAAAGCGTCCTCTCATTGTCCTTTATCCTCACATCTTCATCTTTCAGTGATAAAAGTTTCCTTTTTTCCTCTTCAAGTTCTTCATCGATAAAAGATATTACCCTACCTTCAAAATCAGCCTCGCAAAAGCCTTTATTGTTTATTTCCTTTATTCTCCTGTGTTCATCTTTCATACGGCTCTCTATAAACTTCTGAATCTGCTCGGTCTGACTGTCAGCTATTTTTATCTCAAGACCCTGTGCTCTTGAAAGGATTTCTTCCAAACTACCTTTTATATCGATTGCAGGCTTATCTGTATTAAGCTTTGCAGATATTTTATCAAGCTTTTTCCTGTTATCCTGATTTTCTCTTATACGTGCATCCATATTATTTCTGGTATCTTCAATTTTTTTTGACGTAGAATCAAGCTTTTCTGTAAGAATTTTCTTCTCTTCTTCAATTTTCGCTCTCTTTAAGTCTTCTTCCCGGTACTGCTTTTCCAGCTCTTTTATCTTTCCTGCAAGTTCAATATACTCCTTTAGATTAACTATATCGGTATTTTTCTCACCTATAAGTTCATCTATATCACTGATAGCATTTTGATTTTCCCTTATCTTCTTGAAAAGCAACTCTCTCTTCTCTTGTAGCTCTTTCAGAGAGGATTCATTTGCATTGATATCTTTATCAATCTTGTCTAGTTGAATTTGCATTTCCTTCAAACATCCTTGCGGATACGATTCCATGAATTCAGAACACCTTTCAATAAGACCTGTTATCTTTTCCTGATCACTTTTGATTGCTTCATAGGTGTCCTTCATTTTTAAAATACTTTGATCCATACTGTTCATATAATCTGCAAAAGCATTCGAATCAAACGCAAAATTATTATTATTCGCAAATACAACATAAGCTTCCATTGAACCTAATCTATCAATACCACCAAATAACTTTCTCTCACCCGTTGGTGCAACAATTCCAGCTTCCGAATCCACTATAAATGTGACAGGATAGTTCTCCACCAATTCAAGTATTTGATTAGCCAGAGAAATATTGCCTGAAGCTGCCTGAAGCTTCTCTAATTCCGCCTTTTCCAGTACAATTGAATGGCACAAAAGTGGATTTCTGTGCAAAAATTCTTCTCTCAAATCCTCACGCTGGTTCTTCAGCCACAACGACCCAGGTATACACCTTATACCACTGCTTTTTAAAAACTCATACACCTTTTTTAGTTCTATATCGGGAATATAGTACTCACAACCATCATAAAGTAACTTTCTCTTTTGAATTTCATGATATCTTCCTAAAACCTCACTCAAGGAATTGTCCACTCCTGCCCGATGAGCTTTCAAGGATTCTGATGCACCTTTGCTGTATACATCTCCATCAATTTCATACATGTTTATTTCCCTGTTTATCTTTAAAAAACGTGCTTCAAAAGCTTCTATTTCTTCTTTTTTAGTCTTACGGTTTTGCATTAATGCAGCAACAGCTTCCTTAATTCTTATCTCACTGATAGAAAAATCCTCATTAGACTTATTTGCCTTTTCAATCTCGTCGTTCAAACCCTTTCTCTTATCCGAAAGCCTGTCCCTTTCATTTATAAGGCTTTTAAGGCCAGTAGCTGAGT
>CAYXPB010000330.1:0-5337 GCA_964466645.1 uncultured Acetivibrio sp.
GAGAGGAGAGATTTTTTTATGCTTATTTTAGAAGCTGCAAATATCAAAAAATACTATAGTGACAGACTTATTATTGAAATTGATGATCTGAAAATTTATACCGGGGATAAAATAGGAATAGTAGGTCAAAACGGTTCAGGAAAGACAACTCTATTGAATATTCTTTCAAAGGATATTCAACCAGATGAAGGCTTTGTAAAACAATTTTGCCCTATAACATATATACGTCAGTTTTCTGATGAGAGTATAAGGGCAGGCCAAAAGCTGCTAAAAGAGCTTAAGCTGTCCCAAAAGTCCCATCAAAACGCATTTAGCGGAGGGGAAAAGGCCAGAATAAAAATTGCCAATGCATTTAATAGTGAAAACTTAATGCTATTTGCCGATGAGCCTACGTCAAATCTAGATTATAAAGGTGTTGATATCTTAAAGCAAAAGCTTTTAAAAGTTGATTCTTTTATGTTGATTAGCCATGACAGACTTCTTTTAGACAGCCTTTGCAATAAAATAATCGAGGTTAGAGATGGAAAGCTTAAGATTTATAATGGAAACTATTCTTTTTACAGAAAGCAAACTGAAATTGAACATGAACATGCTTTGTGTGAGTATGAGAAGTATATTTCTGAAAAATCAAGTCTTGAAGCTGCAATGAGTGATAGAGAAGACAAGTGGAAGTCCATGAGAAAGGCGCCAAAGAGGATGGGTAACTCTGAAGCAAGGCTTCATAAAAGAAAGATAACCGAAAAACAGAAGAAAATTCATAATGGAATCAATGGCATGGCAACACGGCTTGAAAAGCTTGAAGTGAAACAAAAGCCAAAGGATGTTCCTCAAATTAAGCTGGACTTTTCTTTAACAAATCCACCTGAAAATAAGATCGTCATTTCAGCTGACAAGCTCTCTTTTTCATATGGCACAAATAGGATATTTGACAAAGCTAGTTTTAATATTTCAAGGGGCTCAAAAACTGCCTTATGGGGTGAGAACGGCACCGGGAAAAGCACCTTGTTGAATTTGATTTACCAAAATTCAAATAGCGGTATAAGAATTGCACCGAAAGCAAAAATCGGTTATTTTCATCAGGGTTTTGAAAATCTTCAATACAATAAAACAATACTAGAAAATGTTATGCTAGATAGTGTTCAAACACAGAGTATAGTTCGTACAATTCTTGCGCGATTGCTCTTTCAAGGAGACGATGTTTTTAAAGAAGTTCAATGCTTAAGTGGTGGAGAGAGGATAAAGGTTTCCTTTGCTAAGCTTTTTGTTTCACATGCTAATGTACTGCTTTTAGATGAGCCGACAAACTATTTGGATATGCTGTCTATAGAAGCTTTAGAAGGTGTCCTTAAGTCTTATGAAGGAACTGTTCTGTTTGTATCTCATGACAGCGCATTTGTAAATTCTATTGCCGGTAGGCTAATTGTCTTTGAAAATCAGGATTTAACTATGTTTGAAGGTACTTTAGAGGAATATAGACAGAGTCGGCAAAAAGCTCAAGCAAAGGTTATGAGTGAAACAGAGAAAATGGTATTGGAAATGAAAATAGCCGAGATAGTAGCAAAACTTGGGGGTCCTAGTGAGAATAAGGAAGCTCTTGAGGCTGAATATCAGAGCTTGGTTTGCAAATTAAGGGCAAGCAAAGTCTATTGACAAAAAGGAAGATATATGCAAGAATACGGTGCAGGAGTACAACACACATATATTATACAGTAATTGTATATAAGATTTAAAGGGGATGGCAAGAATAATGGGTATATTTGATGGCTTACTAGGAAATGCTTGGGAGTTGTGTGCCGAAGACGTTGAACATGAAATGGAGAGACTTTTGGCAATGGGAGAACAGGTTGAAAAAGCATATAAACTTATACGAGATCTCATTATTTTTACCGACAAGCGTTTAATACTGATTGATAAACAGGGTATGACAGCAAAAAAGACTGAATACTACTCTATTCCTTATAGAAGTATTACTCACTTTAGTATAGAAACAGCAGGACACTTTGATTTAGATGCCGAACTAAATATTTGGATATCCGGTAAAGATATGCCCATTCAAAAGCAATTTAGTAAAAGGTTGGATATTTATCAACTACAAAGTGTATTGGCTTATTATGTATTAAAATAATTCCATGTACTTTATTAAATCTTAGATGAGGTGATTTTGATGAGTGTTGAAAGATTAAAGGAAATTATTGAACATACTAGTAATATTGTTTTTTTCGGTGGAGCTAGTGTGTCTACTGAAAGTGGGATTCCAGACTTTAGGAGTGCTAACGGACTCTATAACGAAAGTACTAAGAGTACATGTTCACCGGAAGAAATACTTTCCCACTCTTTTTTTATGGAGCATACCGACAAATTTTATGAGTTTTACAAAGCTAAAATGATATATACTGATTCAAAGCCGAATAATGCTCATACTGCACTTGCAAAACTTGAAGAGGAAGGAAAACTTAAGGCTGTAATAACACAGAATATAGATGGTTTGCACCAATTGGCAGGCAGTAAGAAGGTCTTAGAACTACATGGTTCAGTCCTCAGAAATTACTGCATGGATTGCCATAAGTACTTTGAAGTAAGTTTTGTTTTAAAGTCAACTCAAGTTCCTAAATGCAATGAGTGTGGTGGAATTGTGAAACCAGATGTTGTACTTTATCAGGAAGCACTAGATACTGATGTTTTAGAAGCAGCAACTCAATATATTTCAAAGGCAGATGTTCTTATTGTTGGGGGCACTTCACTGTCAGTCTATCCTGCGTCAGGGCTGGTTTCATATTATAAAGGTAAAAAACTTGTGCTTATTAACAAATCTCAGACACCTTATGATGGTAGGGCAAACCTCATTTTGAACGACAGCATAGGAGAATTACTCAATAAGGTTTGCAGGTAATATGGATAAAAAAATAAAAAACCACCGTATTTACGATGGTTTTTTTATTGGTGCGGACGATGGGACTTGAACCCATATGGTCTCCCATACGCCCCTCAAACGTACGCGTCTGCCAGTTCCGCCACGACCGCATATTATCTGGTATTTAGAAACAGATACAGGTTAACGAGTTATCTGTTTTTCAATCAGCATAATAGATTATACTAGCATAAAAAATTTATGTCAATACCCTATGTAAAAAAAATTATGGAAATAATAACATTGAAAAACCGTCTAATAGTTGTTAAAATAAGTGGCAAATAAATATAAAGCGTGGGATGGAAATGGAAAAGGGTTTAGTGCAAGTATATACGGGAGATGGGAAAGGTAAGACAACAGCTGCAATAGGGCAGGGAATAAGAGCCTTTGGAAGAGGCAAAAATGTCTATATGGTTCAATTTTTAAAAAGCAGTGAAACAGGAGAACTTACAACACTAAAAAAATTAGAGCCTGGGTTTAGGATATTTCGTTTTGAAAAGAAGAGGGACTTTATATGGAATCTAGGTACGGAAGAAAAAGAAGAGCTGAAAGTTGATATATCAAAGGCCTTAGTTTTTGTTAGAGATACCTTTAGAAGTAATTGTTGCGATGTACTGATTCTTGATGAAATTATGGCAGTACTAGGAAATGGACTTGTCAGCATTGATAATGTTCTCGATATAATTAAGAGCAAACCGGAGAATGTTGAGTTAATATTGACAGGAAGGAACGCACCTGAAGAAATAATTGAAGTTGCCGATTATGTTTCGCAAATTGATTGCGTAAAGCATCCTTATCAAAAGGGAATTGCTGCAAGGGAAGGCATAGAGTATTAAAATATACTTGTTTTAGTTTTTAATAGTATAAGAATTTGCATTTAGAAAGTTCACTAGAAGGGTGATAATTTCAGAAGACATTTTGCAATTGCCATTTAAGAGGGAGGCTAAATGCCTCCCGAAGTTTCTATTCTAAAGAAAATTCACTTTTAACAAAATCTATAGCTTTATCAGTATCTTTTTCGTCAATCAGGCATGAAATGTCGGATTCTGAGGTTGTAACAAGCTTTACCTCTATTCCTTCTCTTGCAAGTACGGTAAATAGCCTAGCTGCTACCCCCGGAATATCCTTCATGTTTTTTCCGAATATACAAAACTTAGTATTGAAACTATCAATCTCTTTACTAAAGTTTTGTACATGCTCACTAAGCTTGTTTAAACAACTCATAGCTTTAACAAGATCCTCGTATAGAAGACTGAAGGATACGGTAGTATTACCTTTTACAGAAGGAGACTTGCTTACCATATCTATGCTAATGCCTTCATCAGCTATGGAAGTAAATACTTCAGATATAAGTTTGATGTTGTTAGGAAAATTATTGAGTGTAATAAGTGAAATATTGTATGTAACATCAATACTTGTGACTGGTTTTTGGGACATTAAAAACACCTCCAAAAAATTAATATATTCTAAAAAACAAATTGCTACTCTGAAATAATGAAAAACTTGATTTGATGTTTCTTATATTGTGAAAAGAAGAAGTTGTTTTTCATTATTCCTAAAGCACTTATTTACTTTGTATAAGATCATCCATGTTATACATTCCAGCATTCTTTTTGTGCAAAAATGCGGCTGCATTAAGAGAACCTACAGCAAAGATCTCTTTTGACATGGCCATGTGGTTTATTTCTATTATTTCATCAGTGCCGGCAAATATAACCGAATGATCACCAACTATAGTTCCGCCTCTGACAGCATGTATCCCGATTTCGGTCTTACTTCTTTTTTTCCTTCTTGAGTGTCGGTCATAGGTGTATTCTTGCTGTTGCTCTAAAGAAGTATTTATAGCATCAGCTATAGCTAATGCAGTACCGCTTGGAGCATCTATCTTTTGATTATGGTGTTTTTCAACAATTTCAATATCAAAGTCTTTTTCAAGAACACGGGCAGCTTTTTTTACTAAATCAATCAAAAGGTTCACACCTAAGGACATATTAGCTGAAAAGAATATTGGTATTCTTTTCGAGGTATCTTTGAGCATTTGTACCTGAGCATTGACAAGTCCTGTAGTAGCTACAACTGCCGGTATTTTATTTGAAACTGCAAACTGCATTAAACTATCTAAAGCAGCGGGATGGGAAAAATCAATAATTACATCTACATCCACATTGCATTTATTTAAATCCGAGAAAACAGGGTATGTATTTTGTATAGATGTATTTTGGTCATACCCGGCCACTATTTTTAAGTCTTCTCTCTCGGAGGCAAGTCTTGTAATTACTTGACCCATCCTGCCATTGCAACCGCTTAACAATATATTTATCATTCGAATAAGCACTTCCTTTTTACTTTTAAGTATTTTTTGTAATTTTAACCTATGTATAAATATCGGTTAAATCAGGCCATACTGTTTCAATGTATCTTGTAAGTAA
>CAYXPB010000331.1:0-5314 GCA_964466645.1 uncultured Acetivibrio sp.
TCCGACACATTATGGAGCTCGAATCTAACTTTGTAAGGATACCCTTCATCTGCCTTATCCTGAGCATACACGTGCATTTTAAGAGCATCATCTCCCCATACTCTAAAGGGTTCTTCGTTTTTAAAGGATGCACTTACCTTTTCTCCAAAGGGTTGAAGCACTCCACTAAAATCTGCCTCAATTGTATATTCACCCTTCTTGTCTCCACGTATTATCCATTTTATTTCTTTGGTTTCTCCGCCTCTAAAGTCTCCAATATCAACCTTAAGGCTCTTTGAGTCTTCTGTAGCAATAAAGGTCAGACCTTCTGGAAGTTTGAGTTCTGCTTTAGACTGCTCAATAACAAATACAGGATCTGCAGTATTCTCTAAAGTAAGTCCTACTTCAAAGAATTCCTTTAGGAATCTTGCTTCGCCTGGTATAACCATATATGCAACAGTAGGTCTTACTTCCGGATGGTTTGGTACAGGTATTGCTACAGGGTATGCAATCAAGGCACCTCCGTAACCACCACTTCCAGATGGTATATATAGAGGACTGTAGTTAATTACACTTCCCGATCCGTTAACAATAAACTCTTGTTTCGGAAGCGGTCTGTTCTGGAAAGCGAGGTGTACTTCAAACTTGTATACCCATTGATTTTCCGGAGCAGTTATGTCTATTCCTGCATCTACTATTTCATCTAGAGTCATTCTTTTTACAGTGAGCTCTCCTATTACCAATTGTCCCTTTTCTAGTTTTATCGTAACCGGTGTTTTGGTGTTTGCTTCAATAGATACACCAGTAAAGTCAGGCTTATAATCGGTCTTATAAGCATAAATCTTATATTCACCTTTTGGTACCGATACATTCAACACACCGGCTCCATTTGTTGTATATTTTTCTATTGCACCGTCAGCATATTCCACCACTACACTAGAACCACCTATAACTACACCACTCGAGTCGTCAACCACTTTAACTTCTATTGTGCCCACTTGCTGAGGTTGCTTAACTGTTACAAGCAGGGTATCACTAGCCTCATTTCCTGCAGGGTCCTTGATGGTAAGTGTGACAGTGTACTCACCTTCTTGTGTATAAACATGTGAAGGCTGCGCCTGGCTTGAAGTTTCTCCATCGCCGAAATCCCATAAATACTCAGAAATTCTGTTGTTGTCTTTTGATCTTGTTGCGTCAAACAATACTGCTACACCTTTTGCGATGGTATGATCTTCTCCTGCATTTGCCACAGGTGCTTCGTCATCTTCATCGGTAGGTATAACCACAACCTCACTGCTTCTTTCTGAATTTCTGTATATATCTATTGCTTCAACTACATAGTAGTAGGCTACACCAGGTATAAGCCCTTCATCGGTATATTTGTTTCCTGTCTGCTCTTTGATTAGCTTATATCCATCGGTTGATGTTAATGATCTGTAAACTCTATATCCGGCAAGATCTGCTTCTTCGGATTTATTCCAAGAAAGCTCGGCTTTCCAACCTCCTGCTGTTACTGTAGCTACAGGTTTTGCCGGTGCCACTAAATTGAAATCATAAGTAACCGTTTTATATTCGCTTACGTTGCCCGAAGTGTCGGTAGCAACTGCTCTGAAGGAATATTTGCCCTCTGCCAATTCAACAGTATTAAAGGTAAAAGTCACAACTTCCGAGTATTCGGTTAAATCCTGCTCATATGCTTTTGACCATGAATCACTGATATCACCGGAGGCTTTGTATTCTATTGCAATGTGTTTTAATCTGTAATTATCCCCTACCATTACAGAAATCTTCGGATTCTTAGGTAAAGTTGAATTATCTGCCGGAGATATACTATATACTACTGGCGCTTGATCATCGGCAAGAACCATGCCGGAAACAGCACCACATAGCTGCCCTTCATTACCTGCCACATCAACCGCCGACACTTTATAGTAGTAAGTTTTACCCTGTTCAACACTTCTGTCAATATAACCAACGGAAGATACTTTATCTGCTAACATTTCAAAAGGCTCTATTCCTGTTTCGGATTTATATACCCTATACACATAAAGGTCCAATTCACTTCCCTGTTTCCATTTAAGGGTTATATTGCCTGCACCGGGCTCAATTAAAAGTCCTTCAGGAGCCGAAGGTCCCGAATGGTCTATAATGTACTCAGCATATATGTAATTTCCTTCGGTAGGGCTTGATAATCCTGCTGCATCTAAGGCAATTGCTCTTATATATACCTTTCCTTCCTCTAGCCCTGATACATCATAGTCATACCTTGCAGTAAAGCTTGAGCTGTAGACTGTGTTTGTCACTTCAGCTATCTCACTCCAATTTGTAAGGTCTTTTGACATCTCAAACTTGACAGCTGCAATGCTTGCATTATCCCTTGCATTTGCCCAAAGTGAAAGCGTAGTCCCGAAGTAACTTGGCGCAGGCCCCATACCAGTTATCCAAGGGGCAGTTTCATCAACTGTAGTGGTAACCGTCAAATCCTCCGATGGCACACCACGGTTTCCAAACCTATCATAGGCTACTACCCTGTATACGTAAGTAGAATCCGGTACAAGTCCTGTAACATTCATACCTAAAGTAGTACTTGTTGTACCGACATTTTTATACGTACCGCTATTGTCTTTTTGCTCTACCATAAAGTATGAGAAATCCTGATCGGCTACATCAGTCCATTTTAATACTACATAGGTTGTATGAGCCACATAGGATAATCCCGTTACCTTTTCCGGTCCTATGGTATCTGCCTTGAAACTTCTTACAGGGGTTCCATCGCTGACTAATCCTGATTTGTCTATTGCTATTGCTCTTACAAGCACATCTCCGTTTACTGGTGAAGGATTCCAATTAAAGGTTGCCGCCGAACTTGTATTCTTAGTAGCAATATCTGTCCATTCTTTACCATCTAGCGAATACTGAAGCTTAATGCTCTGAACAGCTATATTATCTTCAGCACGTACAGTTATATTTGTATTAGGTCCTATTAGTGTTTTGTCAAACGGCTCTATGCCAAGTACTACCGGAACCACATCATCAACTACCGGATTTGCCGACACAGCACTTGAATAATTACTGTTCTGGTTGAATTTATCAAAGGCAAGAACCTTATAGTAATATGTCGTACCGTATTCCACATTCATATCATCATAGAAATTGTTGTCTGCTCCATAAATTGCAAAGCTGTTTGAAGTTTTAAAGTCGGATGTGGTTGAGCGCATTATTATGTAACCGGCCACATCAGCATCTTCAGGCTTATCCCATGAGAGATTTACCTTTCCTGTAACTCCAACTGCCTTGATGTTTTGCGGAACTGAAGGGCTTGTCTTGTCTACAAAATAAACAGCTTCAAGACTGTCATCGTTTCCGTCTGCATCAGTTACAGTATACCTTAAGTTATAACTTCCTCCTATAAGCTCGCCTAAATGCAAGTATGTATAGAAATATGCCGTTGAATCATTTAAATTATACGGGCCATAAACAACCGAACTTAATTGCTTCCACGATGCGTCTTCTGATTTTAGTTCAAGCTTGGCTTTTATACCAGTCAGATTGTTGCTGTTTGCAAAATAAACTCTGAACTGTTGATTTGTATTTCCGCCTATAGTTATTCCTTCTACTGGTTCAACCCTTATGATGTGAGGTTTGAGCGGTATAGCAGAAACTTCGTTGCTCAACTCCGATTCATTTCCGAATTTGTCAAAGGCTAAAACCTTATAGCTGTATGAAGTCAACTCAGTTAATCCAATATCCTTATAGTAAAGATTCTCTGTATTTGCAAGTTCTTCCCCGTCTCTAAATATCCTATAACCTTCTACTTTATATTTATCTGTAGAAGCATTCCAGGCTACTGTTATTGATGAACCTGTCTTTGAGGCAATTTTTACAGCTTGCGGAACTGAAGGCGCTTCATTGTCGATATCTGTAACAACAGTTACAAAATCGCTAAGCTCTGACTCATTTCCTGCTTTATCGAAAGCTGCCACACTATATTTATAGGTAGTTTCCGGTTCAAGATCAGTATCGGAGTAAGTGTTTTCAATTATTGTCTTTACCCTAACTTCGTCTCTATACACATAATAACCTTGTACACCTACACCTTCATAATCCTGCGAAACATTCCAAGTCAATTTTACTGACTTAACTGTTTTTTCATCTACCTTCAGGTCTTCGGGCTTTGAAGGCTTTTGATAGTCAAACAAAACGATACTACTATCATCGGATTCATTTCCCGACATATCATACGCCCTAACGGTGTAATTGTACAAACCTTGAACTGTAACTGCATCGATATAATTTAACGAAGTTGACGACCCCACCTTAACTCCGTCTCTGTATATGTTGTAGCCTAAAACACTTACATTATCGGTAGAAACTGTCCACTGAAGTCCAACTGTTCCTGCCGCTTTGCTTGTCACTGTCAAATAGGCCGGTGCAGTTGGAGGTATATTGTCTGAAGCTATAGCAAGTCTGTATTCTCCGGTCCCTATACCAGAAGCATGCACAACTTTAATATAGTAGACTTTTCCTGCAGTAAGAGTACTGGAAAAATAAAAATTATTTCCATCACCCGAGTTATCATCGGACACTCTCAAAAGCTGTTTGTCATCAAACAAATATCCGAAAGTATTGGTTGAACCTGATGTTGATATTGTATAAATACCGTCTATTAGAGCAGTAAATTTATACATATCAATGTCACCCATGCTTTCGATACTTCCATATACCAACTCATTAACCGTGGCTATAGTTGCATCACCAAAGCTGTTACCATGGTCATCGGCACCCTTTGATAAGCTCATTGTATAGGTTCCTGTACCTGCATTATCACAGTCGGAATAATTTTTATGAGTTATCTTTATGTAATACTTCTGACCAGCCGAGAGCATTAGTGGTAGCGATAAATTCCCAACATCTGAGCCGGTTCTTGAATCTGTATAGATTGAGACTCCACTCTGATTGTATATTGTCACCCTTACATCGGCATTATTGAGTACATCAAACACATACGCACCGCTTATATCCGGGCTGAAAGCAAATACATCCACATCGCATTTATACTCAATTGAACTTTCTTTACTATCTCCAACTGCCAATACAGAAGCTAAGGAGTTTTTATTGCCATGATCATCGGAAGTTGCCGTAATTTTTATTCCATAATCTCCGGTAACACTTCCTGTAGAATGAAGAGTTTTTAAGTAATAGGTTTTGCCTGACTCCAACACTGCAACTATGTAGTAGTTGGTATCTATCCCTGAATTATTGTCAAAGGCAATAAGGGCTTTATTCTCTCCATACAAATATCCTGTTAGATCATTATTTCCGGTACTTTCAATTA
>CAYXPB010000332.1:0-5272 GCA_964466645.1 uncultured Acetivibrio sp.
TCAGATCTTCAAGTGTGTTGGAGGATCAAGTTAATTCGTCTTTTTCAGGTAAGTACAAGAGCTTGTTTATAACTAATACCGGAACAAAAAAACAGCGCAAAGAGCAACTGATGGACGGTATTCTTGAGATATATTCTTCAATGTTCAATCCTGATTCCATTCAATATCGAAAGCAGCGTAACTTACTTGATTGCGATGAACAAATGGGCATAATGATTCAAGAAGTCATAGGTCGCAGAGTTGGCCCATATTTTTTTCCGCTCTATGCCGGTGTTGCATTCAGCAATAACGAATTACGCTGGTCTCCTAGGATAAAACGCGAGGATGGTCTTTTACGTATGGTTATGGGACTTGGAACAAGAGCTGTCGACAGGGTAGGTGATGATTTTCCTATTTTGATTTCACCTGGCCAGCCCAATCTTACGGTAAATCACTCACCTCAGGAAATACGGAAATATTCTCCTCAGATGATAGATGTTATTGATATTGATAACCAGGTGTTTGCAACTATTCCAATATCTTCATTAATAAAAGAGTATGGTGCTGAAATACCACATATCAACCTTGTTGCATCTGCTCTTAAAAATGATATCACCAGCAATATAAATACTCTTATCACTGATTTTAAATCTGAAGAAATCGTTATTACCTTCAATGGCTTGATACAGAATTCTCAAATGGTTAAACAGATACAAGCCCTCTTATCACTGCTTAAGGAAGCTTTGGGGTATCCAGTGGATATAGAGTTTGCCAGTGACGGTGAAAACTTTTATTTATTGCAATGTCGTTCACAAAGCAGAAATCATAATAATGCTCCCGTTGCTATACCTGCAAATATTCCGTTGAGCAATATTGTCTTTAATGCAAATAAGTACATTTCAAACGGCCGGGTTACAGGAATTAAGACTGTTGTATATGTGGATCCTGCTGAATACGAAACACTGGAAAACTATGAAGATATTATGAATGTTGCTGGTGTTGTCAGTGAGCTTAACAGAATATTACCTCGTCGTAGCTTTATTTTAATGGGCCCAGGGCGTTGGGGAAGTCGTGGAGATGTAAAACTCGGCGTGCCCATTGTCTATTCCGATATTAATAATACGGCAATGCTGGTTGAAATAGCCAAAGAGGAATCAAAATACCAACCAGAGTTATCCTTTGGTACACATTTTTTTCAGGACCTGGTGGAAGAAGATATAAAATATCTGCCTCTTTATCCCGAAGATAATGAGATTATATTCAATAAAAGTTTCTTTCAGTCTCCTAATTCTCTTGAGCATATTCTACCATCATATTCGTACCTTAGTAATGTTGTAAAAGTCATTCAGATAGAGGAAAATTTTTTTGGAAAACAGCTTTTCGCATTAATGAATGCCGATCTAGAAAAAGCAGTTGCATATCTAGATAAACCTTTAAATGCAAGTGTAGCCACGGACAGCGATATGAACGAAGATTATATTGGTGAAAATGATGATGAGGGCTGGAAATGGCGTCACTTTATGGCAGAGCAGATTGCCAAGAGAGTTGACATGGATGCATATTCTATCAAAGGTATTTACTTGTTTGGTAGCACTAATAACTTCACTGCAAAGCTTAACAGCGATATTGATTTACTTATTCATTTTGCAGGAACGCCAGAGCAAAAACAGAAACTTGATATATGGTTAAGCGGATGGAGTCTTGCATTATCAGAAATTAATTATCTCAGAACAGGATATCGCCCTGCAGGACTTCTAGATGTTCATTATGTAACTGATGAGGACATAGCAAAGAGAAGTTCCTATGCAATAAAAATTGGTTCACCATATGATCCTGCTTTTCCTCTACGTATTAACAGTAGATAGACAAATACCACAGAACCAACTGTATATTTTTCATTATCAGATTGGAATTTAAATAATAAACTCAGTGGCTTTACCTACTTCGGTACTGAGCTTTATATTGCCGCTGTAAAGCTTTACAATATGCTTTACGATAGAAAGTCCTAATCCGGTTCCACCGAAATCCCTCGATCTTACTTTATCAACTCTGTAAAACCTCTTGGAAATACTTTCAACCAACGAAAAATTTTGCTATAGATTACTAGGTATTCAATAAAGTTAGCAACGAAGCTACTATTTTTGTGAAAAAATTATTCAACTATATTGACTGCTCTTGTATAATTGTATACAATTATACAAGAATACAAAAAGAGTTGATGTTATGTAGCAAAATGTTTCTCTAATGTATATATTGAACATATATATAATCCGATGAATATACATCAATTTCATTAAAACATATGGAAATATATAAAAGATATCGTATTTTACAAACAGATGTATTTATATCCCTAATATGTATTATATCGTGAAATGTTTATCGGAAAGTAAATAGTTAAAATATTTGTTTTAGGTGATTCCCAAAAATAACTGGTCAATCGCCATTTCAAAGAATCTGATTTATTTTATGGGTATTTTTAGAAATGGCCTTACACAAACAGGTATTGTTGGCTTTGCGAAGGAGGAGAGCGAACATGGCAAAATTCGAGCATATGGATAATGACAGTAATTCCTCGTTACGAGGAAGAGTTTTCAGCCATCTAGAAAATGATATATTGAATGGAAAGTATAAAACAGGTGATGGCTTAATTGAAACTAAGCTTTCAGAAGAGCTTGGAGTTAGTCGCACACCAATTCGTGAAGCTATAAGGCAGCTTGAATTGGAAGGTCTTGTACAGACGATTCCAAATAAAGGGGCTATTGTCACAGGTTTGTCAGCTAAGGATATTGACGATATTTATACAATAAGATTGTCCATTGAAGGGTTAGCAGCCCGATGGGCAGCAGCAAACATTACAGAAGCCGAGCTTAATGATATGAAACATTCTATTGAGTTGGAAGAATTCTATACTTTAAAGAATGATATAGGACATATATTAAAATTGGACACAAAGTTTCATGAAACAATATTCAGAGCTAGTAAGAGCAAACCGCTTATGAACATGCTCAGCAACTTTCATCATTATGTACAAAGAGCAAGAATATTTTCGTTGGGTATGCAAGGGAGAGCGGAAGCAGCATTGTCGGAACACCAGGCTATTTATTATGCAATATCGCAAAGGGATGCTAAAAAAGCTGAAGAGCTAACTATAGAACATGTTAAAAAAGCAAGCTTGAATCTATTAAGAGGGGAAGTGGTTAATAATGGAGTATGAAAATATTTATAGCCATTATTCGGAGATTGTAAAAACGAACAATAATATTGAAGGTGTGATGTTTGAGAAATTTAGTGTTAAGCGCGGTCTTAGAAATGCTGATGGAACAGGCGTTTTGGTAGGACTTACTGAGGTTGGAGATGTACATGCGTATATAATGGACGAAGGAGAAAAAATACCCGTACAGGGAAAACTAAGATATAGGGGTATTAATATTTTTGATATTGTAAAAGGATTTTTAGGAGAGAATCGACTTGGTTTTGAAGAAGCTTGCTACCTTCTTCTTTTTGGAGAACTTCCTAATGAGGAGCAGTTAGATGAGTTTTTTCAACTGTTGGGTTCGAGAAGGGAATTGCCCGAATCATTTACTGAGGATATGATTTTAAAAGCGCCAAGCAAGGATATTATGAATAAGCTTGCTAGAGCTGTGTTGGCTTCATATTCCTACGACGACAATCCTGATGATACAAGTGTTGAAAATACTTTAAGGCAGTGCATAGATCTTATTGCAAGATTACCTACAATGGCTGCTTATGGTTATGAGGCAAAGAGTCACTATCATGATGGTAAAAGTCTTTACTTGCACAATCCTAAGCCTGAATTGAGTACTGCCGAAAATATTCTGCATATGATACGACCCGACAGTTCATATACAAGGTCAGAAGTAGAAATGTTAGACCTTCTACTTGTACTTCATGCTGAGCATGGGGGAGGAAATAATTCAACTTTTGCCACTCGTGTAGTATCGTCTAGTGGTACAGACACATACTCTGCTATTGCAGCGGCAATTGGTTCGTTAAAAGGACCGAAGCATGGCGGTGCAAATATTAAGGTAATGCAAATGATGGAAGATATTAAAGCAAACGTTAAAAACTGGGCTGATGAGGGTGAAGTGGCCGACTATCTTATAAAGATACTAAATAAAGAAGCAAATGACAGATCAGGCCTTATATACGGTATGGGGCACGCTGTTTATACTCTTTCCGATCCTCGTGGGATTGTACTTAAAAGAAAAGCGCAGGAATTGGCTAAAGAAACTGGAAATGAAGAGGAATACAATTTGTTTACAATGATTGAAAGAATATCACCGGATGTGTTCGCAAGAGTAAAGAGATCCGATAAAGTTGTAAGTGCTAATGTGGATTTCTATTCCGGTTTTGTATATAAGTCTATGGGAATACCTATGGAACTCTACACTCCGCTCTTTGCAATCTCAAGAATTGCAGGATGGAGTGCGCACCTTCTTGAAGAGATCATAAATGGGGGACGAATTATAAGGCCTGCATATAAAAATGTATTAGGAAAGCTTCCATACGTGCCTATTAAGGATAGATAAATATTTTAAAGGAACTTGAAAATAAGAGTTAAGTTGTGTATGATTTTATTAATTGAGGGAAATTTATTGCAATAGCTTTTTAAATTTTATATTATTATTGCAAAATAATATTTCTTGGAGTATAAGCTGCACAATTCTTGAATAATCATAAACAGCTGACTTATATGAGATTAACCTAAATGGAGGTCATGAAATGAAAGGAACCATTACAGAAAAAATACTTAAACAGCATATGATTGATGGGGATGCAACGATCGGAAATGAGATTGCTATCAAAATTGATAACACGTTAACACAGGATGCCACAGGTACTATGGCATATCTGCAGTTTGAAGCTATAGGAATGGATAGAGTTAAGACAGAGCTAAGTGTGAGCTTTGTTGATCACAATACCTTGCAGACAGACTTTAAAAATGCCGATGATCATCGCTATCTTCAATCTGTTGCAAAACGTTACGGACTATACTTTTCAAAGCCTGGAAACGGTATTTGTCATCAGTTGTTTTTAGAGCGTTTTGCATGCCCTGGAAAAACATTAATAGGTTCTGATAGTCACACTCCCACAGCAGGTGGAATCGGAAGTTTTGCAATGGGGGCAGGAGGACTAGATGTTGCGGCTGCTATGGCAGGGGCACCTTTTAGAATCAAATTTCCAAAAGTAGTTGGTGTGAAGCTTGAAGGCAAGCTTGGTGATTGGGTATCTGCTAAGGACGTTATTCTGGAAGTTTTGAGAAGGATTG
>CAYXPB010000333.1:0-5271 GCA_964466645.1 uncultured Acetivibrio sp.
TTTCTAGGGTCCATAACTATAGCTGACGCCCCATTTAACACCTTATTATCACTTATAGCTTTATCTAAAGCGTTAGACGCAAAATATTGAATGTTTTCATCAATAGTAAGTACAACATTAAGACCATCCTGAGGGTTTATACGCTTTTCTTCCGAAAAAGGAACATACCTCCCGCTTGCATCCGTTTCGCTTAAAATCTTCCCTGGTACACCCTTAAGATACCTTTCCATCGTTTTCTCTATTCCATCAAGTCCTTGATTATCTGCACCGGTAAAACCTATTACATGGGATGCTAAATTATTTTGAGGATAATACCTTTTTGTATCTTCATCTATATATATTCCAACAATATTATCTTTTTCTATCCACTCTCTTACTTTGTTTCCAACTTCCTTTTCTACTTGTTTCTTGATTACTTCATAACTTACGTCTTTTTTAATTTTTTTCAGTACCTCTTCTTTATTGAGTTCTAGTATTTGAGAAAGCTTTTCCGCAATGTCTTCCTTTTTGCTTTCTTCCAACTTCTCAAAATCTTGAGGATTTATAACTATTCGCTCGATAGTGGCACTTATTGCTAAAGCTTTCATATTTCTATCTAAGATAGTTCCTCTCCTTGGAGTTATTTCTCTGTCACGATTCTGTTGCAGGTACGCCTGTTCTTGAAACCAAGCTCCCTTTACAATCTGTATCCATCCTACTCTGACGGTAAGTGCAATTATAAGCACAGAAAATGCAAACATTAAAAATATTAGTCTTCTTTTCATTATTACACTAGGACCAGCCACGCTATTCCCCCCAAAATACAATTTTTACTTGTATACAGTTTTTCTAATTATAAAATAACTGCGCCATAATTCTAATATAAACCCGGCCTTTGCTTCAAGTAATGTCCACCAAAATTGTCAAATTTCAATAACCCGAAACTAAAAACTCCTGCTTTTATTTTAAAATTAAGACGCAGTTTTATCTTTTTATTTTTATATTATATATTTTATTAAGCTTCCAAACATAGGAACATTATTTTGCTGTGCAAAAAATGTAAATCAAATTATTTAAATGGCTTAATAGAGAAATTCCGTCAACTTGTCTACCTTACTTAATAAGGCTGCAAAAATATTATCCGAATCTTTTGCTCTACCTCCATTATTATTTGAAGCAGTAGTAAAATCACTTCTCGGTATTTTTACAAATGTACACTGAGATTTATCCGGTTTTTGCATGCCTAGATTTTCCTCAGCAAATCGCTGAATTTTTTGAAGATCAAGTTCACTCTCTATCTTAACCGTTAGTCGGGTATTTTCGTTCTTTATTTCAGTTAACGCATTCATTTTTGTATTAATTTTATAGTTTAGATCAGTTATCAATGCATATCTGTACATAACAAAACCACTTAATGCAAATGCAACCATAAAGGCAAATACAACTTTTACTTTGAGCTTATTGTTAACTCTTTGTTTTTTCTTGTTGCTAAGAACTTTATTTTCTTCATAAACATCATACTCAAGTTTTCTTGCTGCTGTTCCTTGGATATAGTTTTTATCCGTTTTTATCATTTGTATTCACCTCATCTGCATTTTATAACCCTATATTTTAAAAAATTAAAACCACTTCGCATTTTACCCGAGAGGAGAAATAAATCCGGGGTTCAGCCCTAAGGCATACTCTCCCGGAATTAATCTCAAATAATTTGATATTGCAACTATGCCCTATCAAATTCATGTGCTTTCGTTTTATTACCAGTGCTTTTTAACACATTTTTTATCTCTCATAGGTCAAAATGCACTTCATCTTTATGTGCCCAAAAATTTCTAAAAATACTTTCTATAATCGGACACAAGCACAATTAAATTTTTGTTTAATTTGTCTTTTGTAAGTATAGCCTTTTGTTTTCTTCTTTTGTAAATTGTAATTTGATTAACTTTTCTTTTGTTATTTTACTTCTTTTCTTTTGTAACTTTCAGTTTCTTCATTTCTCATCTTTTGTAGTTTACTTTAATATTTTTCTTTTGTAATTGTAACTTCATTTCTCTTTAGTATTGTAATTTCACTTAGTTTTTCTTTTGTATTTTTGGTAATTACTTTTAAACCTTTTTTCTTTTGTAATTTTAAATTTCTTCTTTTGTTTTTTAGAACTTCTTTTGTATTTTTTGTTTTTGTCTTTTAGTGTGCCTTACATATAAGTAAAAAGCTTGTTTCCCAATCATTTAATACTACATTTTCTCATTTGTGTTTTTTATTTTTATCATTTGTTTGTTTATTTATTTTAACCCGGATTATAGTCCGGATCTTTACACTCTTTTAATTACTCTAAGCTTTGCACTTCTAGACCTTGGATTAGCCTCTAATTCTTCCTCTGTAGGTGTAATAGGTTTTCTATGTACAGCTTGTGCAGTCTTTATCTTTCCGCATATACAAATCGGAAACGAACTAGGACACGTACATGGATTGATGTATTTGTTAAACTCGTTTTTTACTATTCTGTCTTCTAGAGAATGAAATGTTATTATACAAAATCTTCCTCCGGGTTTCAGCAAACCTATGCCCTCTTCTATCGTCTTACTTAGAATACCCAATTCATCATTTACTGCGATCCTTAACGCCTGAAAAGTACGTTTTGCAGGGTGCGGCCCTTCTCTCCTTGCTGAACTTGGTATGGCTGCCTTTATTATTTCAACCAATTCGCCCGTTGTTTCAATTTTCTTTTCATTTCTTCTTCCAACTATAAACTCAGCAATTCTAGATGCCCATTTCTCTTCGCCGAAATCTCTGATTATTTTTTTTATTTCGTCCTTACTGTATTCATTCACAATTGTTTGGGCTGTAAAATCCTGTCTTCTATCCATTCTCATATCTAATGGAGCATCTTTATTATAGCTAAAACCTCTTTCACTTTCGTCAAGCTGGTGTGATGAAACCCCAAGATCTAGTAAAACTCCATCAACAGCTTCAATTTTATTTTCCTCACATACACTTTTAATGTTAATAAAATTTGTATTGGCAAAAATCAATGAACCCCTGCCGTTTTGAGCTTGCAACCGTCCTTTTGACGTTTCTAAGGCAAATCCATCCTGATCTAACCCTATCAAAGTGCCTTTTTCATTAAGTTGTTGGTATATCCTTGAAGAATGCCCTGCACCTCCTAAAGTACCGTCAACATATACTCCATCAGGTTTTATATCAAGATTTTCAATACACTCCTCAAACAGTACCGGCTTATGCTCAAATTCCATTAAACTTTATCAACTCCAAAATTAAACTTTATATTTTTGCTACGCTTTTGCCTCTTTTATATCAAGAAGCTATATTCCAAGCATTGCCATTTTTTCAGCAATATTCTCTGCACTCATATTTTCATCACCAGAGTAATTCTCCCATTTGGTCTTGTCCCAAATCTCAACTCTTGTAGATACCCCTATAACATAGATGTCTTTTTCTAATCCGGCATATTCCCTTAAGTTTTGAGGTAATAATATTCTTCCCTGCTTGTCCACTTCGCATTCAGTCGCTCCTGCAAAGAAAAATCTTACAAATGCTCTTACATCCTTATCGGTAAATGGTAGTGATTTGAGCTTGGTTTCGAGGTTGCCCCATTCTTCTGACGAATACGCAAACAAACAGTTATCAAGGCCCTTGGTTACAATAAACTTCTCACCAAGTCCGTCTCTAAACTTAGACGGTACTATAACACGACCTTTAGCATCTACTGAATGCTGATATTCACCATAAAACAACTATTTCACCTCACATTTTGAAATCTTCCACCACTTCGCACCACTTTCCACCACTTATATTTAAATTCTAGTCTAAATTCAGTTAATAATCAAGACATATTTTAAATTTCCTATAAAAAAAATAAAAAGATAGGACTTTATTCCTACCTTTTACACATAAAATTGTTAATATTTTGCTTTAAAATTCAACTTAGACCAATTCAAAAATTATCTTAATCGGGTGAATTGAAAATCTCCTTCTTTCTCCTCATTGATATACTTAAAATTATTCCGACAGCTAAATAGCTTGTCAGCATATAGCTTCCTCCTGAACTGACAAAGGGTAACGGAATACCGGTAACAGGCAATACACCCACACTCATACCTATATTCTCCATAGCATGAAAAGCCCACATTGCTGTAATTCCAATAGCTACAAACATTCCGTATGAATCTCGGGCTTTTCTGGCAATATATATGCATCGTATAAGGATGAAACAAATCAGCAAAATAATTATTATAGCTCCAATAAAGCCTAACTCTTCACCAACTACCGAAAAAATAAAATCCGATTCACTGACCGGTACATATCTACCTTGCGTCTGAATGCCTTTGAATAGTCCTTTTCCATATATTTGCCCCGATCCTATAGCCAACTTTGATTTTATAACATTATATCCTGCATCGAGAGGATCAAGTTCTGGATTTAAAAAAACTTTTATCCTGTTCTGTCTTTTGTCATTAAGTACAAAAAACCATATAAATGGCATAGATAAAAGAAATGCAGTCACCATAATAACAAGATATTTGTAGGCAATACCACATATAAACACCAATATAAAGAACATAAAAATAAATACCAATGCAGTCCCAAAATCCTTCTGAGCGAGAACGAGCCCAATAGGTATAGCTGAATAGATTAAGAACTTAAATATATTAACCTTTCTATTTTTCTGCTCATCATATATCCTCTCCAAAAAAACCGAAGCCAGCAATACATATGATATCTTTGCAAGATCAGCAGGCTGGAAGGTTATAAAACCTAAATCTATCCAACTTCTGCTTCCATATTGATCACCAATACCTGCAAAAAGCACATATACCAAAAAAAGGACTGCAAAAAAGGGCCAAACCGGCCTACTGCTCCGAAATAAAAATAGCGGGCTTATCTTCCCTGAAAGGCAAAGTCCCAGAATGAGAGCAGCTATAAGCAATAATCCCGGCCAATCGATGTGCAGAATGAGCAGACTCAAAGCCACAACTGCCAGTATTTTCACACGGGGATCCAAACTATGCAAAGGGGAATCGTGGTTTAAATACTGACCTAAATCATGCACTCCTATCCACTCCCCTTGTTATCAGCACAGCCACGATCTATGAATTGCTGTTGCCACAATCTGATGGCTGCGATCGCATCATCCAGAGTTTTTATATTCCCGGTAAGATAGCCGGCCGGTTTCGAGCGCTCTATCAGTTCTAGAATCAGCGGCCTGCCTAAACCCAAGGGCTTAAGAAGATCCTCATTGGCGAGTATCTCAGAAGGCTTCCCATCAGCTACAAT
>CAYXPB010000334.1:0-5258 GCA_964466645.1 uncultured Acetivibrio sp.
TATTTATCAATGCTTTGAGGGTGGTTTATAAAGTACTGACGTAGAATCTCAGTACATCATTTAATGGTACTATAGTTTCAATAATCATATCAATAACTTGTGCTTTCTTTACCTTCACGTCCCACGAGGTGTGAACATCTATACAGTATGCGTCATTACTTTCTATACAGTTTTCTTTAATTATTAGCTGATTATTGATTTCCTTTGTATAATCGAGTGAATCCACCGTAAATTTTTTAATACTGTTCAATTTATTTATATCTATACTCTCAACCTTCTGCATTTCAGCTCCAAAGGGAATTCTGATAACAGCCTCCTTTTTTGATGGGTTTACAATTTCAAACTTTTTTCTTATTGTTTTCGATATGTAATTTTCACAAATTTTGCACTCTATCTTTGTCTTATAAAATTTATAATAACAATCATTTAGAAGAGAAGATAATTCCTGTTCAAAAAAGTTATAAAAATTATCTTTATTATGGTTATTGTCTCTAAAATAGAGCTCCGACTCAATTTTTGATTTTAATTCCTTCATTTCGCATTTAGTTAAGCGATTGATGAAATCATTTTTAACAAGGGTCTCAGTAGGCTCCATCCAGTTCTTTAATATATTTACAAGCGTTGAGGTTATAAGAGCCAAGCCCAAGCTTTTTATTCCTGCAAGCAAGATGTCGCCTAGAATGCCCAAATAGAATGCGTTTTTAGGAGGAAAAAACAGTTCAAAATATGAGGCGGCAAAAATAAGGCTTGCTCCAATAAAAAAAGATATAATTGAAACTCTACGAATTCTCTTATTCATTGCACCTATCTCCAATAAACATAATCCTACTATATGTATATTATGTAATTTAAGTATTTATTCCAAGTATTTAAGTTAGCCCTAAAAACACCACGATTGTTAAATTAGCCCAATTAAATTGAATTACTACTCGTTTTCATGTTAAAATATTTATATAATAATGAAGAAAAAGTAGGTTAATCATGTTCGAAAAAAATAATGTCCAGAAAAGTTTCAAAAAACAAATGAAAGAATTAGAAAAAGAGTTGAAGCACAAAGAAAGCTTAGAATCTGGTGCTTTTACCAATCCCTATTATAAGGGAAGATTCTATGGATATACAGACTTAGACACTAAACGTGAGTTTTTTGGTAAAGTTAAAAAAATTATATTTTCACCTCCTTTTATAGTTCTTGTCTTAATTTTTATACTTGCATTATCAAGCGACTGGGGCAATTCAACAAACAATATGATACAGGCTTATGATAACGGAAATTACAGTAAAGCTATTGAATACTGTGATAAAATACTTTCTAAAAATCCTGATGACTTCAATGCTTTAGCCTACAAAGGTTCTTCCCTTGCCTATCTAGAAAATTATGAGGACGCAATTGTAAACCTTAAGAAAGCTGAAAAAATTGATTCCGATGCAGGTTTATACTTTGAAATAGGCTACACAGACTACGAATTGCAAAACTATAGCGAAGCAATCGCTTATTTAGACAAAGCCATCGCTTTAGATATTAAATATATTGATGCTTATATATTTAAAGCTTATTCCCTAGTTGCGCTTGAAATGTATGACGAAGCCGATATATGTGCCGATAAAATCCAGAACTTTTATAGAGACAATACCTATGCTTATAATATCCTAGGACTGACACACACCTATAGAGAAAACTATGATCAAGCTATTGAAAATTTTGAAAAGGCAATTAAATTTTATGACGAGGGTAATGGAAGACTTTTTGAAGTAGCCTATATAAACAAAGCTTGGGCTTTATTCAGTCAAAAAAGCTACACAGAATGTATTGAGTTTTGTAACACCAATAAAGCATCCTTTGTTGATAATTATGATTTTCCCTACTACATGGGCGATTGCTATTCAATGTTAGGTGAACATGAAAAAGCCATTTCAGCCTACGAGGAAGCTTATAAATTGTGTCCTGAAGACAATACCACTGCTTTTGAGTATTATTATCTTGAAGAGTATGACAAGTCAAGTGAGTATGTTGATAAATCTATTTCTATAAACAAAGAAGATTACGAAGCAACTATTCTTACTGATATGCTTATTGAAGCAAAGAAACCTGAAAATGAAAGAATAGTGAATTTTGTCAAGGATAACTATTTGTACTTAGACAAAGTGATGAATTTTGATCAAAAAGCAGCTGCCTTCCTCGAAAAAAAAGAAATCACTCTTCTCTATATATACAACTTTCTCGAGTCGGTTAGAATCAAAGAAGATATGTTTACGTATTTCATATTTGATGAGTATTACGATATGATGCTAGAAGAAGATTTAAATAACAAAATGGAGTATAAAACTTTATCAGACAATGTTCAATATATAAAAATAGACTCCTTTACCCTTGGCATTGATGAACAATTTAAAAGTGTGCTAAAAAAATTACCTAATCCAAAAGAGCAAACACTTGTTATTGATTTACGTGACAATCCTGGTGGATTAACAATGACTGCGAATAACATGCTTGACCTTTTATTGCCTGAATGCGTTACTAGTTATATGGTTGATAGAACCGGTGAAAATTCCCCCTATAACTCAGATAAAAATCAGATTTGCTTTAAACATATTTATATTTATGTCAATGAAGAATCGGCAAGTAGTTCAGAGCTGCTTACCCTAGGTCTAAAAACCTATCTAGATAATGTTACTGTAATCGGAAGACCTACTTTAGGCAAAGGAGTCTCACAAAAACCTTTTGAAAGTAAGCGAAATAAATATATTATTTTTCTAGTAGACTCTTATTGGAATGTAAAAGGCTCAAATGTATCTGAACAAAAAATACAACCGGATATAAAGATTACAGGAAACGAACTCTCTCATTATACAGACGCAATGGAAAAGCACCTTCTAGGTAAATAACTTAAAAATGCAGATAAAAACGTAGGGTCATTGATTGATGTCCTACGTTTTTTAATATTTAATTTCCTTCTAAATAAAATGAGCATTCAAGAAAATAACTGGTCAATTACCATCTGCAAAAAAATTGATTTACATTTGTTGCACTGCAAAATAATGTTCCTCTGGAGGTATTCACCTTATTCACCTAGTATTTAGCAACTGCTCTTTTTATAAGTAAATATATACTCATTAAAAAAATCGTCATTAAAACTGCCAGACTAAAAACTGCAATATAAGGATTTTGACTCTGCCATCCAAAAGCCCATGGAATAATATCTGCAAAGTTTATATTAAAAATCCCCATAAAGGTATTGTTAATATTGTAAGAAAAGCTAACTAGCAATGCAGGTACTACTGATATTATTACCTTTACAATTTTATTGCTTCTGTAGTAGCATAATGAAATTAATATTCCCATTATGAAAATTGCACTATAAATTGCGAACTGCCAAATTACTGTTCCAAAAAGAGTTTTAAAATCATTTGACTGTGTCCATTGTATGCTTGATTCAACAATTCTGAAATTTCCATATATCATATCATACGTAGTTGCACATTTTGCAAAGATATTCTGTACTCTGTTTATTATCAGATCTATTATTGACATAGCAAAGGTAATTGGAAAAACACCAACTATTAATCCCTTAAAAAAGGCTTTTCTTGAAATATTGTTGGCCTGTGTCAACAAAAAAGCACTTTTAAATGAGTTAAGCCCTACTACAAATATAAATATCATTGTAGAAAAATCAAGCCCTGAAGAGCTGGATCTCCCATCAGAGGTTAAAATTGATGCCGAAAGAAATAATAGTACCAAAAGATATATAAAATAGTAAATTCTTATTGCTCCTATTGAGCTTAAAACTTGATATTTTGCAACTTTTAATGCCTTCATTGATTCATCCCTCCTGTACCGGTTAGATGTATAAACATCTTCTGAAGTTCCACTTTATTAAATTCTAGATTCAGGTTTTGGGCATTGTCTCTGTCGGCATCGGTTACTTTTTCATATATTGTTGCCGATTTAAAAGATGACATATGCTCAACGTTAATACACTTTTTACCAGATATATATCTATCAATATTCTCAGCAAGACCAGATATACAATAAGCAGATTTAAGTAAGTTTTCAGTACTATCGTTAATAATAACTTTTCTATCTTTTATTATTATAACTTTTTCGAGCATATTAGCTATTTCCTCAATAATATGAGTAGAAAGAATTATTGTTTTAGGATGCTTCATGTAATTTGCCATCAATTCTTTATAAAACAGGTCTCTATGATGAGCATCCAAACCTAAAACCGGCTCATCGAAAATAACAATCGGAGAATTTGAAGCTAACGAAGTAATCAATTTAGCTATAGTACCATAGCCTGTAGACAGTTCCTTTAATTTCTTATTTTGATTGAGCTCGAACTTTTTGCATAACTCGGTGGCATATTCTATATTAAAAGTCGGATAAAATTCTTTTGTCCAGCGAAAAACTTCTTTAACCCTCATGCTTTCGGGACACAAGTCTTTCTCAGTCATATAATATATTTTCCCAATTGCATTATCATTCTCCCATACCCCTTCTCCGTCAACTTTTATTTCACCGTTTGAGGGGAACAACCTGTTTGTAATGAGATTTAACAGTGTAGTTTTACCGGCACCGTTTCTTCCAAGTAATCCATATATTCTATTAGGTTCAATCGTAATTGATATATTTTCTAGAGCGCAATACTTTCCATAACATATTGTAATGTTTTTTATCTCAATTTCACTCATTTCCCTTTACTCCTTTCTAACATCTTAATTATTTCATCTATTCCAATATCAAGTTTTTTGGCTTCTGCTACAAGGCTTTCAATATAGTTTTCGTAAAAGCTCATCCTGCGTTTTTCCAAAAGTTTGTCTTTAGCTCCTTTACATACAAACATACCGATCCCCCTCTTTTTATAAATAATTTCTTCATCTACAAGTATATTAAATCCTTTTGCTACAGTAGCAGGATTTATCTTATAGTTAACAGATACTTCAGTAGTAGATGGTATCTGCGATTCCTCTTGAAATACTCCTTTTAATATATTGTCTTCTACAGCCTGAGCTAATGGAAGATAAATTGGAATTTCACTGTTAAAATCCAAATTCAAACCTATCACCTCCATCTGCTTCATATGGTTTTGGTTGTATAGTTAGTTACTTATATAATTAACTATACAACCAATTAAGATGATTGTCAACTGGTATTCAAAAAAGCCACCAAACATATTTATAATATGAATGGTGGCTTTTTTGAATTTTTACTTTAGGTGATTCCAAAAAAATAACTGGTCAATTTTTGAATGCTACTCAAC
>CAYXPB010000335.1:0-5182 GCA_964466645.1 uncultured Acetivibrio sp.
TTTCTACATTGGAATCTCTTTGATAATTGACAACAAATAACCTCTAAGTATAGCAAAATCAATCGAGTTAACGTCACCGTCACCATTTAAATCTCCGGCTTCTTCCCAGTTATCTCCAGGCATATCTTTTCTTATTCCTAAAAGATATAATCTCATAGTAGCAAAATCAATTGAATTTACATTTCTGTCCCCCGTAACATCTCCATAAATGTTTTCCGGGATAGCAGTAGATATTGGAGTAGGTGTAACAATTACTGTTCCGGGTTCGTCTCCCCATTCCAATGTATCATTGATATATGCCGTAACCTTTGACCAATCCTCATAATCACCGCCGCCCTCGTTATAGGAGTAGTCATTTGATAAATCAAAATCGCTCCAATCTGTCTTCCAAAAACGGGTTGAAAAATAAAAACATTCTTCCGGTTCGAGTTTTCCGGCCTTAAATGCTATTTCCAAATAGTGGTCCGCATCCTCGGTAGGTTTGTCCATTTTAACAAATTCACCAGTAACATTTCCATCACCTAGTACAGTATAGTCACATGAAAAGGTCTGTGGCTTTTCACCATCAACAGTATAATAATATCTGATTTTAACGGCACTTAAATCTAGGGTCTTTGATGTTGGATTCATAACACAAAACTTTGGTGCAATCTGATTTGAAGAATGAAAAGTACTGTTGTACATTTGTATTACCACATCACTTACTGGTGTAGGCGTTGTGGCCGGTGTTGGCGTAAATGTTATTGAGGGATCTCTATAAGGCTCCTTGCCATAAACAAGTTTGCCATCTTTATAAACTGGCATAGACTGAGTCTTGAAAAACTCAGTCTTTTCGGTAGGCAAGCCCTCTCTTGAAAAATCATTATCAGGATCATAACAAGTTGCATTAGTAGTGTATATCTTAAACTGAAACTGGCTTTTTCCGAACATTTTAACTGAAGCCGGCCAATAAATTTCTGCAAAATATATATTATTGCTCGGATCCCAAGGCTGCAGACCAGTTATTTTGGCTCCATTGTCGGTAAAGGCAATACCTGTTTTGACGTGTTTAACAGAATAGCCCTTTTCGTAAAACTCGCTCAAATCCACAAAATACTTTGCAGTAATACCGTTTACAAAGTGAGGAGGTGCCATGTTTACATTAAATACATTTGCATTGATAACCGACTGCTGTTCATTCTCATATGTAACCTGAGCCTCAATTGAATACTCGGGAGGCCCTGACTCAATATCTGGAGTTTCTTCAGGCTCCTGAGCCTTTCCGAAAAGTTCTGTCATTCCAGCCATAGCACCTACAAAACCTGCATTATAATCAAGACCCACTTCGGTGTATACATATTGATTGATATCATCAACATAGGAGTCATCATCTTTAGGACCACCAACTAAAGCACCATAGAGTATATGCCTTTCAGGGTCATCCTTGTCCTCTCTTGTAAGTTCCCCTTCAAGTCTTCCGCTTGCGGCTCTGTGATGGGGAAATTTAGGGTAATTTTTACCAAAGCCAACAACGTAAGAACTTTGACGTGGATTATCACCTAAAATATAGTCTATCTGACTCTTTGCAAAATCAACATATTTCTGATCGGGAGAATATTTATTGTATGCAAGGGCTAAAAAGCTCGCTGAGGCTGCATACTTCAAGCAGGCCCATTCATGAAGATATTTTAAACCTCCTGGTGTTGTTGTTAGTTCATTCATCCAGAAAGAAAGATTCTCTTCAGCCGCTTCCTTGTACTTTGGCTTGTCAGATAATTGGGACATCATCAGGAATACTCCGCCAAAAACATCATCCCAACAGTGCGTCCAGTGATTATAGTACTCTACATTATCTCCACCAATACCTCTTTCTGTCATAAAAGTTTCCACATCATCAAGATAGCTATTATCCCCCGTTGCTACGCATAGCCATATAGCTCCCCACATTAGTTCATCATAGTAGCTTGCAGGAGTATAATAGGTTTGTGCTTTGCTGTTTCCTCTATACTTTTTGCCGAAATCATACAACCTTTTGGCTGCATCAAGACATTTTTCACTGTATTCCAAATCTCTGTCCTTATAGTTTAAGTACATCAACGCAAGTGTAGCCGCTGCATCACCCGCAACATCAGAACCGGGAGTTTCAGGAGTTGCAACAAAGAAAGCTGGTCTCTCAGTATCTTGCATCTCTGGTGGACCCCAATAGCTGTGGTCGGTATCACCATCACCCACCTGATAATAAAAGGTGGTATCGTTCACAAAGCATTTTATGAAATAATCACAAAAATGCTTATTGATATTAAGCATATATTCATCCTGGCCTTTTTCAATAAAAGTATCCTTGAACTCATAATATGCCCAACCTAAAGTTGATGCCGAGTAGGTCTGAGGCAATCCAAACTTTACATGGTCTCCGCAATCATGGAAACCACCGCTAAGATCAACGCCCACATCACTGCCGTCATCTACATGGCATGGTCCTCTCCACTTTAATCGGTTATTACCTGCATCTTCTCCGCACCAATTTGCTTCATAGAATAAAATAGATTTGGCAAAGGCATCTGCATAATTAAACTCAGATGCAGCCTTTGTCACTGTTGAAAAGTTTCCAATTGATAGCAACATACAAAAAGTCAACACAAAAGACACTGTTACTTTCATTTTTCTCACTAGTACTACCTCCCCAATAAAATCTTTATATATTTATATTGTGCGTAAATATTGTTTCACACACAACTTAGATCAGATTTTTTGCATTGGTGATTGCAAAGTTTTTTTGGAATCATCTTATTAATTTGTCATACAAAAACATTATATCATTTTTCCATTCTTTTATAAATAATTTACTAAGATGATTTCAAGAAAATTTGCTCATGACTTTTTTTGTTCGCTAAGGAACCTATGGTTCTTCGACGGATGCTTTGCACCCTGAACGACTATACTCCATGTATTTGATTTTGACTTTACGTAAACACTAGTTTATAATATAATTGTGATTGTTAAATAAATATCAATTACTGAATTATTATACAAGGAGGAATATTATGTTTTCTTTAAAAGGACGTGTTGCTGTTATTACAGGAGCGTCTTCTGGCTTAGGTCTGCAAATGGCTAATGGTTTTGCTCAACAAGGAGCTGATTTAGTGCTCATGGCTAGAAGAATTGAAAAACTTGAAACTATCGCTGCTGATTTTAAATCTAGAGGGGTAAGATGCCTGCCAATAAAATGTGATGTTACGAATACTGATGAAATCAAAAATGCAGCAGAAGCTTCCATTAAAGAATATGGGAAAGTGGACATTTTGGTTAACAACGCTGGTGCTGCTAAAAATGCAGGGGTACTAGATATGACCGATGAAGATTGGAATTTCACTATGGATGCAGATTTGACAAGTGTCTTTAAGGTTACGAGAGCCTTCGCAAAATATATGACCGAAAAAAAATATGGTCGAATCATAAATATCGCTTCCATTTATGGACAAGTTGGTAATACAGCCATGGATACTGTAGCCTACCATTCCTCTAAGGGTGGTGTTATTAACTTTACTAGAGCAGTTGCAGCTGAACTAGCAAAATACAATATCACATGCAATACCATAAGTCCTGGATATTTTGAAACAGAATTGACTTCTGAGACATTAAAAACTGAGGAATTTACGAATTTTATGAAAGCTAATGTCCCACTTGGCCGTTATGGTGCTGAGGGCGAATTGAACCCCGCTGCTGTTTTCCTAGCCAGTGACGAAGCTTCATATATTACCGGTCAGAATATTAAAGTTGATGGAGGATTTACCTCGGTTTAATATTTTACGTAATTTTTAAAAAACTTTGCAATCGCCATTTTAAAAAATCTGATTTGCGTTTTTTGAAATGGCCTTATATCGGGTAATAAGGAAAATAGGTTTATATTATATAAATCTATTTTTTTGCTGTTTTTAGGTGGACTTTAGATCATAAAGTAGTCGGTAGCTTTTACTTCTCTGTTCTACCGAAAGAAAAAAATCTCAAACCGATACTTTAGGCCATTTGAAAAAATAACCTATACAATATTTAAGTCAGAAAGCCCATCATGAAAGCTTAAAAGCTTTCAAACAGAGGAACATTACTTTGCAGAATATCTTATATTTCTATTCTAACCGGTTTCTTAATATCTGATTATAACTCCCTCTGGCTTTATATAAGTAGTTAGAAGAAACATTAAAGTTTATATAATTTAGTGACGATATATAATCAGGAATATCTTAAGTTTGGTTATTTTTTGAAACGCCTTATTGAAATAAGCAGTATTAAATCAGTACATAAAAAAAGAAAAGAAGGAGGCATGGACTTGAAAATCGTTCTTAAAAAGCATTGACTTTAATGCAATTTGCTACTGCGTTTATTAGTACAAAATATAATTCTAGAAAAGGATGGTATCTATATGCTAAAAAAATTTAATGATATGAATATCAATAAAAAGTTGTTGTTAGGATTTTCAGCAGTTATATTAGTCCTTACCATATTATCTACAATTGTATTTATAAACTTCTCCAGTTATGTAGATGCTAATGGTTGGAATGTTCATACACATCAAGTTATGTCGAATTTAGATAACATAGTTACCAGTATGGTTAATATGGAAACAGGAGAACGCGGTTTTTCCATAACTGGAGATGATAAATTTCTAGAACCCTATAATAAAGGGAAAGCTGACTTCGATACTTATTTTAATGATGCCAAAGAATTAACCTTAGACAATCCAAAACAACAAGAGAACCTTCAAAAGATCAAACAATTGAAGGAAGATTGGCAGGAGGTCGCTGAAAACAGTATTAATCTAAGGCGTGAAGTTGTAAACAATAGTAAAACAATGGAGGATGTTATTAAGGACACCTCAGATGCTAAAGGGAAAACGTTTATGGATGAACTGCGTAACATAGTTACGGAAAGCAGAAATATTGAAAATACTCTTTTAGTTGAAAGAGAAAAGGGCCAAGCTACTAAAGAAACTATTACTAAGCTGGTTCTTATCCTTGGAACACTTACTGCATTGTTATTGGCGATATTTATTGCTTTATATGTGAGCAAAATCATAACAACCGGAATTCTAAAAGTAGTCAGTGCAGCCGATAAACTTTCAACAGGTAATTTAAATATTGATATTGATATTACTTCCAAAGATGAAATCGGTACATTGGCAGGCTCATTTAATAAAATGAAAGAT
>CAYXPB010000336.1:0-5181 GCA_964466645.1 uncultured Acetivibrio sp.
TTGTCAGTTCCACCATGTCCGGTTTTGGTAAAAATCAAAATACCTGTTGAAACCCCAGCATAAGGTTTAAATACACCGCTCGGCATGGAAATAACCGCTTCCAAACGATTATTTTCTATTATCTCCTTACGGATATCCTTGTGAGCTGTTGACGAACCAAACAATACTCCATCGGGAACAATAGATGCACAACGGCCTCCAACCTTAAGCATACGTAAAAACAGTGTTAAAAATAGCAATTCAGTTTTCTTGGTTTTTGCAACCTTCAATAAATCCGTCGAAACAATATCATAATCTAGACTACCTTTGAACGGCGGATTTGCTAATATAATGGAATACTTATTTACATTACTATTTTGATCCGAAAGACTATCTCTATACTCAATATTAGGATTTGCAATTCCATGGGTCATCATGTTCATTGCACCGATACGGAGCATCGTCCTGTCCATATCATATCCAGTAAACATATCATTGTTGTAATGCTCTTTGTTTTTTGCATTCATAAATATATCTTCAAGATACTTTTCTTTTAAATACTCACCTGCACTAACCAAAAATCCACTTGTCCCACATGAAGGGTCACAAATGGTATCCTCTGGCTTTGGTGCCATTATCTCAACCATCATTCGGATAATATGCCTTGGTGTTCTAAACTGACCATTACGTCCGGCAGTAGAAATCTTAGACAGTAAATATTCATACAAATCGCCTTTTGCATCTTTTTTCTGTTCCTTCTTTACCAATTCATATATTTCGTCTAAGGAATCTACTATCTTAGAAAGCAACTGAGGGGTTTCTATTTTTAATAAGGCATCCCCCATATATTTTGAATACGCACTATTCTTGTCAGCATGTAATCCCTTGATAAAAGGAAATACACCCAACTGTATTATTTCATACATATCAGCTGCTGGAAAATCCCTAAATGATGACCATTTAAACTGTTTGCCATCAATTTTCTTATTACCAACCTGAAATTGACCATCAAATATACTATTAAATGGCGTTCCAAGCATTATGCTTTCTTTTGATTTAATATTGTCAACATCATCCAAATCCCTGATAAACATCAGGTAAGTAATTTGCTCTATAACATCAAGTGGATTGGTCAATCCCCCAGCAGCAAAGATGTCCCACAAACTATCGATTTTATTCTTTAATTCTCCTGTTATCACTTTGAACTCTCCATTTCAATTATTAAAGGAATATCTTCTTTGTATTTATTGAAAACCTATTTTAGTGAAAAGATTAATTTTTAAGAGCTTTGTTAGCAGCTATTTTTATTTGTATATCATTATTAAAGCTTGTAATCATTATACTACTTTAATTTACCAAATTACAATACATAATAAGTATACACCTCAAAAGTAAAACTATATATTTACCAACTGGCAAAAATATGCTATGCTGATTATTAAATTACACTCCAATATAGCATTAAAATTCCAATTTAATTATATTGTTTACATTTGTATTTAAGTGAATGAAGGACTAACAAGACGGCATTTTTAATTACATAAATGGGGGTGCATAGATGTCATATAAAGTTACTATTTCAGATGCAGTATTAGAAAAATGTATAGAGCACGTAACATTTAATGTTGATACACCTAGTTATAACGAAATGCGACATGAACCAAAAAATTCAATGATAATAACAGGAAAAATCGACACTGATGAAGTTACAGCATTTCTCTATAAATGGGCTCTGCTTCCTGCAACTAATCCCGACTGTTATAAAAAAATCACCGTAGAATATACAAAAGATAATCAATTAGTACAAAAAGTTTGTTTTTCCAAAGCTTTTGTAGTTGATTACTCAGAAAATTATTCAAATTGTGCCGGTGTCGGAACATTTACTCTTTATGTTAGGCAGTTTCGGGGAAAAGATATTGATTGTGGCGGGGACGCTACACAACCAAGAACAGTTGAAACAAGTGTAGTTGACGAGGATGATGAAAAAATTGAAGTAGCGAAAGAACAAACTCCAGTAGATAAAAACACATCCTCAAGTAAGTCTGTAATGAGTTTTACTGATAGGATTGCAAAGCGGAAAGAAATAAAGGATAATAGTATTACTAAAACGGATAAAGCAAAAACAGAAATAACTTCAAAAGAACAAATTGACAAAAAGTTGCTGGAAACAAAACCTAAAATGTCTAAAGATCCTGAAAAATGGATTAATAAAGGTGGTAAAATTACAATTGATGAGACTGGAACTTGGGCTTATCATGACTGGGAAGGCAATTCAGTAAGTTATCCAGATGGATACCCAGACTTTAAGTCAGCGGGAATGGTAAAACAAGAAGTACCTATTGGTAAGTTCGAAGGTTGGAATAAGGATTTTCCTAAAGCAGATATATTAGCCCCAAATGGTCCAAAAGAAGCAAGTAGCACTTGGCATCACCATCAAGATGGGACTACAATGCAAGAAGTAAATGCTAAACTTCATTCCAGATTTACACATGTTGGTGGAATGTCTAAAGTGAAAAAGTGAAAGGAGAACATGTAATGAATATTGTAAGCTTTGGCAAAGCAACCAAACAAATGATCGATGATTTTGAGAAACATATTGGATTTACATTAATGGATGATTATAAGCTATTCTTAAGTACATATAATGGCGGAACACCCAAATTGCGATACAGCACATTTTGGGTTGAGGAGTTATCTGAAAACATACCCTTGGATGTTCTATTTGGTCTTGTTGATGATGTTGAATTCGATTTAAGAGATTGGAATGATGAGTACCAAGATGATTTACTACAAAATGCTATAATCATTGGGCGTGACCCTGGAGCAGGCTTCATTGTTTTAATAAATGATATTGAGGATAGTGGGGTATATTATTGGGATCATTCACTCAATTTTGACAAATCAGATGAAGATAATAATGTTTATTTAATTTCTGATAGCTTCCAATCTTTTATTGTTGGTTTAAAGACCACTGAATAAGAAGATATACTCGTAATAATTATATCAAAATCGTTGGCTGAGATTAATTTCATACAAATGTTTTACTCTAAAAATGCACACCCCGACAACTAGGATGTGCATTTATACTTCAACTTAGGATTTTTGAAATAACACTCTTTTCCAACATTCATAATTTGAGTTCAAATATAATAAAAGAACTATATAACTCTTGCAATAAATACAATAACATATGTTGCCGGAATTAATAAAAATATTGCCGCAAAGGTTCCTAACATTTTACTTACAACCATTCCAACAACACATGTCCGGAAATCATCTTCTGAAGTTTTACCTTCTATAACATCATCGGTCATAATAGATAAGGACGGATCAATAAATATCGCCATAATTATGGTTGCAAATCCGTTTATTACAGATGATAAAGTAATACAGGTTGCTCTTAAATCCGGTTCAATATTCCCTGCATAAATAGGTGCCAACGCTCCGACTGTTATTATAGCTACTGTTAATAAATTAAACACCATAAGTCTTTTAGGCAATTTTTTATAATTTAAACTTGTTATATTCTCTTTAACCGGAACTGCCACACAATCTTTCATATGTCTAATGCCCGATTTCGAAAAACTATGTATTAAAAGTTTAGGAATGGATCTATTAACTGTAAATGCTAATACCGCTTTATGTAGTAATCTCTGAAAGGTTGGAATTAAAAAGATTCCAGCAATTGCAGCAACTCCTGATACAATTATAATATAATAAAAAATACCTAACAAATCACTACTACCGGCAGTATTTTCTACATATTTTGTTAATATAGGAACTTGAAAAGTAACAGCTGTCCTAGAAATCAGCATAAGGACATTGAATAGGGCAAAGGAAACTGCTATCTTGCCCGTTCTTACACCTACTAGTCTTACGGAATATGCCAAAGTTCCAATTAATGAAATTATAAAATTTAGTACTAACACAATGATAATTTGTGTATCCATTTTTACTTCCTCTCATTCTATCGTCCAATTTGCCGGTGGCAACACTTAATTTATTACCGCATATACAAGTAAACCACGTAATAATTTATCTTAAACCTCCAAAAATCAACTATCTTGACGCTAATCTAATACTAATTAGAGCTTTTATATCCTTTAAAGTATCTTTTTGTTTGACCTCTATCATCAGCCATCTCCCCATAGCTGAAAAAGCGGTCTTTTTATATAGTTCCTTCACATACTCTGAAAATACTCCTGCCCCCATAGCCAACTCCATTTCATTTTCTTCTTTAGCTCCAATTACAACCAAAGCAATAAAGAAATTTGGCATGGGATAGAGTGTACACAATGCCTTGCTGCTTTTTTTGTATTTCATATTCCATCCCGGTTGTGCTGAGCATTTGCTGTAGTCCAATTTAGGTTTAGCCTTATATGTTTCCTCAATATAGAAAACCAGTTCATCCCAAACAGGTCTTGCTTCCCCGATGTATTCTCTTATGTCTTCAAAAGAAGGAATCTGGTCAGGGCCAAACGATTCATGCCATTTCATAAGCAACCTCCTACTCCCATTAAGATTCGAAAAGCTCACCATTTATACACTGACAACATCATTTCATACTAAGAATATGGTAACTTGTATTTCGTATTAAAGTTTTAATCTTTTTTTTATCTCTTCCATATATTTTTTTATTTCTGCACTCTTCTCAGGATATCTTTTGCTTTCCTCCCCTAAATATCTGTAAAATTCATTGTATGAGAGTATTACAAATTCTTCCTTCGGAAACGTTCTGCTAATTAGAACACCACTATCACCAAAATATCCATATTCCTTTGGTTGGTACTCAAAAGAAAATACACAACAACCGCTTTCCATTCCATAGCCTATTCCTTGTGCAAAGGATTTTAACATCTCAAGAAAATATCTTCCTTGCATATAAGCAAAGTACATATGTACAATATTGTCTACTTCGTGCTTTTCAATTAATAGCTTCATTTGCAATCCCTCCTAGTCAATTATTGAAAATAATTTATTTGATTTAATAAAATAGCGATTGCAAAGTTTTTGCGGAATCGCCTAAACTAAATTCTACATCTTTGTAAATTATTCCTGCTTTATTCGAGATTATTATAGCATTATCTGTAGCAGCATTTATCCCAAAACAAAAAAGAAAAACCGACACTTTACATCATGCCGGTTCTTAACCCTTTAATTCTATAAACCGTCTTTCTTCATTGCATCAACTATTATGCAGTG
>CAYXPB010000337.1:0-5015 GCA_964466645.1 uncultured Acetivibrio sp.
CATATAGTCTGGAAGCGCATTTCTAAGGTAGTCTCTTAACTCGAAAGTAGAAATCTTATAATCAGATACAATATAAGCACATATTGATTTATTCCCGTTGTCTTCGGTAAAATCGACCACTGCGGCATTTCTTACGGCCCCGTGCTTTAAGATTGTGCTTTCTATCTCACCAAGCTCTATCCTATGGCCTCTGATTTTCACCTGGTGATCCTTTCTGCCGAGGAATTCGATATAGCCCTCCTCGTGCATCACACCGTAGTCACCGGTTTTATATATAATCCCGTATGAAGGATGCTCTATAAACGCATTCCTAGTTTTCTCCTCATCATTCATATATCCTTTTGCAACCCCGACACCGCCTATATGAAGCTCTCCAGGAACCCCTATAGGGCACTGCTCCATTTCATAATTAAGTATATAGAAAGTCTGGTTTGCCAGGGGTTTTCCATACGGTATGCTCTTCCATTCTGGCTTTATCTCTTCCATCCGATGGTAAATAGACCATATGGAAGCTTCTGTCGCACCTCCTAAACTTATAAGCTCCGAATCTTTGAAAAACAGCTTTATTTTTTTCGGTAATTGTAAAGATATCCAGTCACCGCTTAACATGATCAATCTTAGGCTACTGTTCAAGTAGCCCTTTTCTATGTTTTCAGTCACCATGTCCATGATTGCGGGAACAGAATTCCACACTGTAATCCCTTGGTTTGTTACCACTTCCAGGAGGTTTAATATATCCCTCTGGTCGGGAACCATGACAAGGGTAGCACCTGTGCTTAACGCCCCGAAAACATCGTAAACTGAAAGGTCAAAACACATTGAGGAGACGCCGATGATTCTATCCTTTTCATTCACATTAAACTTCCTGTTTATATCGATAATCGTATTTGTTACTGAACCATGTGTGATAACAACACCCTTTGGCCTTCCAGTGCTTCCTGACGTATATATGACGTAAGCAATATCTTCTATTTCCGGCCCTACACCAATCTTATACGCTGCATACCGTTCAAGCCCTTCTTTTGAGTAAAGCCCAGGCTCGAGCATTAGCCTACATCCACTGTCTTCAAGTATATAGTTCCTGCGCTCGACCGGGTGCTCAGGATTTACCGGTACATAAGCTGCTCCGGCCTTCAATACCCCCATTATATTTACAATTGTCGATGGCTTCCTTGCTGCCAGGATACCAACCATGTCACCCCTTGCCACACCTTGGTCCTTAAGGTAGGCAGCCAAACAATCCGATTTTCTGTCAAGCTCACTAAAAGTAATCCTGTCCTGTCCCAATTCAACCGCTATATTATGAGGCGTCCTTTTCGCCTGCTCCTTAAACAGATTAACAAGTGTGGTTGGAGCGATATCTTCATCAGAATTATTATAGTCAACCAGTATCTCCATATCCCTTTTAGAAGGCATAAGCTTCATATTCCAGTCGGAATACAAAACACCTTCAATGGCACCTATGTACTGGTTAAACATGTTGTTTACGACAGCATCGTCAAAGAGCTCCTCAACATAGTCCCACGATATTCGGAGTTCCCCATTCATATCAAGCACCTGGTTGTCGAGGTATACCTGAGGAGTCTGACTTATCCCTGTCTTGATAGTACCAATCTCAGTCCAGCCGTCCCTTGTATCGTCAAACAACACACATGTGAATATTACCGGCATTACAGCCCTTGTTCCCATGTTGTTGTGCCTCGATATCTCCCTTATGAATTCAACCCCATCATAATGTCTGTGTTCAAGGGCTTGCGACAAGGATTCCTGAACAAGCTTTGCATGCTCCCAGAAGCCACCTTTTTTAAGCTCAATATCCAGAAGAATTATAGATGTAAAGTCACCGACAATTTTTTCAACGTCTTTGTGGAACGGATACCTGTTAAATACAGTTAGGTCAATGGCAAACCTCGTCTGGTTGCTCCAGAATGCTAGAACTTCCACATAAGCAGTGCATATAAGTGCAGCAGGCGTAAGACTGTTTTCCAGTGCTTTTTGCTTTATCCTGCTCCATTCAGCTTTACCGATAACCTTCTCACACCTTCTAAAGCGATGTGGTTTTGAAACATCCATAGGATCCTTCTTTAAAGGAATAGCAGGCGCCTGTGGGAAGTCCTTAAGTTTGTCCAACCAAAATTCTTTTTCCTTTTTGTAGAATTCAGACCTTTTGAATTTTTCATAAGCAGTCATATAATCCTTAAACGTAAATCTTAACTCTGGCAATACCAAATCCGGGTTATCATAAAACCCCTTCAATTCCTTACCAATTATATATATACTTGAACCGTCAGTAATTAAAATGTCAAAGCCTACACAGAGGTACTTGAGATTGTCGGATATTTTAAGGGCTTTGAATTCAAACAACGGCCACTGGTCAGTCTTAAATATGTGATGGGCCATTCTGTCCCGTTCCCTTTTTATGTGGTGCTCCTGTTCGTCCTTATCAAGCCCACTCAAATCAACTTCCTCTATTGTATATTCTCCGACATCATCCATCACCTTCTGCTTTCCGTCAGGAAAAACCACCGCTCTTAGCATGGGATGCCTTTTTATGACCTTTTGCAGGCTTTTACTAAGCCTTTCCATATCCATGCCTGTCTCAATTTCCATGTAGTAGTGTGTGGATACCCCTCCTAGTTCTATGTTAGGGCTACGTCCTATCAGGTATGCCACCTGAACATCCGTAAGTGCAAACGGCTCAAACATATTCTCCGTCAAGGTATCGGGAGCCTCTTCAGCAACAAACGGAGCTATGACGTTTTCTGTACCGCTTAGGTGTGAAGCTCTGTCAGAACTACTATTCATAGAGTCTGCTGCATGCTTCCTGTTATGGATTTCCTCTTCCAACTTTGAAATAGTCACATTGTTATATATATCGGTTATGGAAATCTGAATTCCGCTCTGCTTTGCCTTCGCAGATATCTGGATAGCTTTAAGAGAGTCGCCGCCAAGAAGGAAAAAGCTGTCGTTCATTCCTGCACGCTCAATGCCCAGAGTACTTTCCCATAAGAAAGCAAGGGTTTTTCCCAGCTCAGTTTCAGGTGCAACATATTGGACATTCGATTCCGGCCTGTCTTCCGGCTCAGGAAGTGCTTTCCTGTCAATTTTACCGTTGGCGGTCAGCGGCAGGCTTTCCATATTTATGATGTACTGGGGAACCATATAGTCAGGAAGCTTCTTTTCAAGGTAGCTTTTTATTTCGTCTGTCTTAATCCATTTCATAGTGGAAGGCCCCATTCCAACAATTATATGATGATTGAACACCTCAGTATCAAATCCTGCTTCGGGTATGGATACAAACCTTTCAAAACCGTTGCCTGCCATCAACTTTTGCCATTCTTCCGCTGATAACAACGGTAGATTTACCTGTTCCCTATGGTCAGAATAATTGCTGAAGCCATCTATAAAGCCTATGGATATCTTGTGCAAACGTGTATTCTTAGTGATTTCAAGTGCCATTACAAGCCCGTTAGAAGCCAACAGAGACTTAAAATACTCCAGAGTTTTGCTCAAAACACGTGCATCGTGAAGAACATTAGCCCCGAATATTATGTCATAACTGTGAGGCGTATATCCCTGTTCTAAAGGATTTTTATCAATATCAAAAACACTATATTCAACAAAAGGATAGTCCTTGAACTTAAGCTTAGCTCTGTCTGTAAAGAAGGTTGAAATATCTGTATAGGTGTAATAAGTCCTGTCAGCCGGAAGCTTCGACAATAAAGCTGATGTAGTTCCCCCTGTTCCTGCTCCGAACTCAAGAATCCTTATTTTCTTGTCCTTAGGCCAATTCTTTACAACGGATTCTATAACCTGTGCAGCAATTCCATTAAAATATACTGCCATAGGGTTGTACTGGTATATGCTTTCAGCCATATCCCACGAACCCTCGGGGAATAAAAGATTCAAAGGGTTCAGCTCGCCTTTCAATATATTGATGATATTGTTTCCGAAGGGTTGAAGGTATCTCAAAGGATTTTTCCACCCATCTCCCAGATTGAAATCCTTCAACTCTGCCCATAACGTTTCAACTGACGCTTCTGTAAGAGCGTATAAACATTCATAGAGGTTTTCATCTATTTTCTTCACGTATCCGTCTTCCTCAAGCACACTCATCCACTGACTCATCAGCTTCCAGTATTTCGGTAAGATACCGCAGGCCTCTATTATTTTGTCAATACTCCAGCGCTCACCAACAGCATTGCATACCCCGAGCGTTTTCAACGAATTCCGTATGTAAACCGTGCTTATCTCTTCAAGCTTGTTATCGAATTCCTTATAGCTCTTAGTACTTACTCCATCAGGCATAAGCTTTGAATAAGCAATCGAATCACTTTTCAACGCCTCCCACCACTCACTCGAAACTGCTATCTCATTTTCATTCCCTTCGGCTCTCGCTTTTGCTTCAACCTGTGCAGGAACGACGTACCCTGCAATCTGCTTTACGCCCCTTTGTTCAATCAGCAATACAGCGGCATCTCTGACCCCAGGAAAATCCCTTAGTGCAGACTCAATCTCACCAAGCTCTATCCTGTGTCCCCTGATTTTTACCTGGTTGTCCCTTCTGCCTAAAAACTCTATATAGCCTTCCCTGTGCATCACTCCGTGGTCACCAGTTTTATATATAAATCCGAAATCGGGGTGCTGAATAAACGAATTTTTAGTTTTTTCCACGTCATTCATGTAACCCTTGGCAACACCTGCTCCACCAATATATATCTCGCCGCTGACTCCTACTGGGCAGGGCTTCATTTCGTAATTAAGCACATACATGGTCTGGTTCGCAAGAGGCATTCCGTAAGGTATACTCTTCCACTCAGCCCTTACTGATTCCAATGGATAAAAAATCGACCATATAGAAGCCTCTGTAGCACCACCAAGGCTTATTATTTCTGAATTTTCAAAGTTGTACCTTATCTTTTCAGGCAGCTTTAGGGGTATCCAGTCGCCACTTAACATAACCAGTCTCATGGTTTTATTCAGATAATCCTTGTCTAGGTTCTCCGTTACCATAT
>CAYXPB010000338.1:0-5012 GCA_964466645.1 uncultured Acetivibrio sp.
CAATGAAATTGTAAAAAACGTTGATGCCGGTTGGGACAGCTTCTACATGTACAAAGATGTTGATGGAAAACTGTGCTTTGGACCTGTGTGGGATTTTGATCTTGCTATGGGAAACGCAAACTGTGTAAAAGGTTTTGAGTCCCCCGAAGGGTTTTGTCCATATACAGTCTTAAATGTAAATGCAAACTCAAATCCATGGTTTTGTCATGCGCTTTCGTGGGACTGGTTCCGTGAATTGGTAAAAGAACGTTGGAATGAACTTCAGGATGAACTGGGGGATGTACCTGATGGAGTTGTAAGAGAAGCAGAATCCAATTACCGGTCTTATTGCAGGAATTTTGAGAAGTGGGATATATTAGGCAAACAGACAAATATTTCACCGGTTGAAATAGTTGAACTTCCAACATATAAAGATCACTATACATATTTGAGCAATTGGTTGGCTAAGAGAATAAACTGGTTAACAGAACAGTATAACGGTAAAAATTTTGAAAATGGCATCTTTGTAAAGGAGGATGGCAAAGAGTTAACTTCAAAATCCAATTTGATAGAATTAAGTTCAATCTTGGCATTTGGATGTTCAAGCTACGAGATTTTACCAAACACAGGTATAGCTGTGTCGTTTGAGGATGGCGGTACATCATGGGCAATGGCAGGTGCAACGGGTTTTATGCTGGAAGAAGGAGCGGAATACGTACTTTCGTTCAATTATAAATGCAGTAAGGAGCTCCCGGTTTCCTTTGCTGTTCAACAAAACCATACACCTTGGTTGCCGTATTATTCTGAAGAAATAAATATGAGCAATGAATTTAAATATTTTGAGAGTACATTTACAGCTTCGGAAAGTGACTCAAACTGTGCTCTTGCTTTTGAGCTTGGAGATGACAATTTTAACGGGACAGTTGTTACTTTAGATAATATGAGTCTTATAAAGAAATCTGCTTCAGCTTTTGTATACGGAGATATAAACGGAAATGGTGAGGTAGAATGTATCGATTTTGGACTGTTAAGAAAGTACATTTTGGGTATAGACAAAAGTTTTGAATATGAGTACGGTGAAAAAGCTGCAGATGTAAACGCAGATGGAGAAATAAATTCTTTTGATTTTGCTTTAATGAGGATGCATATTTTAGGAAAGATAACTACTTTTCCTGCTGAAAACTAATAAAGATTTGTCAAAAGGCGGTTCATAGGAACTGTCTTTTTTCTGTGTTAAGAATATTTTTGTGTCTATATGTTTCTAAACGCACAAAACTTATTGATTTTTCATCAGCTTAGCCTTGGAGCTTCGGTTCTTGAGGTAATCTGTAAAATATGCACCCTAAAAAATATATTAGTTTGATTAAAGAATAAAGCATGGTATAATTTGTATAATACTATTTTTCTTTTTTCAGCAAAACTCACATATGACAATCTTGATTTCCTCTATAGCATTGCCTAGAGCAATATGTTCGAAATAAATTACAGAAAAATAGAAATGTAATTTGAAGTATGATTGTGATTTGGATATTAGGGGGAAGTTTTTTTATGATAAGGCACGTGATTAAAATAATAGCATTAATTCTTCTGTGTAGCACTATTCTTTTGGTTGCATGTAATCAGGATTTCCGTATTGATAGTATTGCTGAACAAAAGGATGGAAGCAATAATTATTCTAAACTATCGGAATATGAAATTGTCTGGTACAATATGGATGAACCACAGAAAGATACTGAGATTGTTTTAAAAGAAGTAAATAAATAACTTAAGGAAAAAATAAACGCTACATTAAAGCTGAAATTGATCGATTTTAACAATTATGACAAGGAAATTAAGTCTGTAATTTCATCTGGACAGAAGTTTGATATTTGTTTTACATCTGTTTGGATAAACAGCTATGTATACAATTCTTTAAAAGGCTCTTTCCTTGAACTTGACTCTTTGCTGGAAAAGTATGGAAATAAAACTTTGGAGTATATGCCAAAAGTATTGAAAGATGGTGCGAAGGTCAACGGTAAAATATATGCCATTCCTTCTATTAAGGAGCTTGGACACCAATTTTGCATTACACTTAATAAAAAGTATATTGATAAATATGGATTTGATGTATCTACCATCACAGAGCTTGATGATTTAGAGCCTATGTTTGATATGATTAAGAAAAATGAACCTGAGGTTGTTCCATACTTGATATATTCATACTCTTCTTCTGCTTTCTCCATGCCTATGGAAAGGATTATAGAGCAGGTACCAAGTGCTTTGTACTTTGATAACCGGACAAACTACAAACTGGTTAATACTTTTGAAACACCTGAATTTCAACAATATGCAGCTCTAATGCATAGTTGGTTTAATAAAGGTTATATTCTTCAGGATGCAGCTACTATAAAAAGCATAGATAGTTATGAAAAAACAGGAAATTGGTTTGCCGGGGCTTATTCATATAACCCTCTTGTTGAGATACAACTTTCAAGAAGGTTAGGTTATGAGGTTTTAACTGTACCTTTAAGACAGCCTTTTATTACAAAAAAGGACATAGAATATCATATGCAGGCTATATCTTCAACATCTGAGGATGCCGAGAGGGTAATGATGTTTTTAGAACTGCTTAATACCGATGAGTATTTATACAACCTTTTAGCATATGGTATTGAAGGAATACATTATCAAAGGGTTTCGGAAAAGGTTATAGATGTTTGCAGTGATAGGTACTATGCTGCAAATCATACCTTCGGAAACAGAGAATTGGCATATTCCATGTCCTATTATCCCAAAACTCTGAAGGAAGATTTCGAAGAGTTTGATTCAAGGGCAATTATTTCACCTTTGTTGCAATTCAACTTTGACCCGATTTCTGTAGAAAGTGAAATAGCAAGTATAACTGAAGTGACTGAAGATGTAGAAGGGCCTGTTTTTGTTGGTGCGGTTGATCCGGAAATTTATATTCCTAAGGTAATTGAAAAGTACAAGAGTGCGGGACTTGATAAAGTTATAGATGAACAGCAGCGTCAGATTAGTGAGTGGGTTTCTAAAAAGTAGAGTATGAACGTATATTTTAGTAGTTTCTTATATATTGCGAAACTCTGAGGGAGAAATACCGGTATACTTTTTAAAAGTTTTGTAGAAATAGTTTGCGTCCTTGTAACCTACAGCAGCAGAGATGTCCTTAGTGTTCTGTCTTAAATCCTTTAGAAGTTCCTTAGCTTTGTTTATCCTTATCATATTTAAATAATCGGAGAAATATTCGCCTGTTTCTTCTTTGAATAATTGTCCGAGATAGTTAGCATTGATGTTTAGATCAATTGCTAAAGTTTTTAGGCAAATATCCCTAGAAAAGTTTGTTTTTATGTACGTTACAAGTCTCCTAATTATTGGATTGACACTTTCATTCTTTTCAAACAAAGTATTTAACAATCTTTCATATATTTGATCTTTCTTTGTATTTTCCTTGAAACTGCAATATTCAAGTATGTTTTCGTAGGTAACCAATAGTGAGTGTTGTTGTAATTCCAGTGCTCTAAAATAGCTTCTTGATAAAAGTGAATAGTCGTGTTCAAGGCTGCCAATAGTAAAAAAACAGTTAGAATTTAACCTGTCCTTCAAATGTTTGATGCATTGTTCGGCAAGTTTTTTTGACTCTTCCAAATCATTCATTATAAAGATAATGTTGTTTTCAGGTGCACAAAAGACAATTCCCGAGCTATAGGAGTTTATTGCTTGAGAGCATATTTCTTCTGCCTTTTGTATAAGAGCATATCGGTTTGTACTTCCGTTAGAATCCGGTGAAAGTCTAAGTATGCATACTACATATTTTGAATATTCCAACGCAATATCTAGAAGTGCAGCTCTTTCAATTAACTCGGCCTGGCTTATTGAACCGTTAACCCATCTATACAGGATGTTGTTTTTTATAATATCAATATCTTTATGTATATATATATCTTGTAGATTCATGTGCTCAAGTTTATTAACCACATTTATTATTGTTTCTTCAAGTTCTTCGCAATTTATGGGTTTTAAAAGGTAATTTTCTATTCCAAGCTTGATGGATTCTTTTAAATATTCAAAGTCATCATAGCCGCTTAAGACAACAAAATGGGTACTTAACTTAAGCTCTTTTATCCTTTGTATTAATTCCAGCCCATTCATTTTGGGCATTTTTATGTCTGTAATAAGTAATTGTGAACCCGTTTTCTTTATTAGCTCTAGTGCTTCAATACCATTTGAAGCTGTACCGGCTATCTCAATACTGTATTCTTGCCAATTCAGAATTTGTTTTAGACCTTCAACAATGAAGGGTTCATCGTCAGCTATTAACATTTTGTACATTGCTTTCTAGCTCCTCTCGTGTTTTTGCAGGTAATTTCAGCAAAACAACCGTTCCATTTTCATACTCACTGTATATATCTATTCCATAGCTGTTTCCGAACAACAGAATTATTCGTTCGTTCACATTTTTCAGGCCTAAACCGGAACTGTTATTATCATTAGAGTTCTTAAGATACTTTTTGATTTGATTTAGCTTTTTTTTAGGAATACCGCTTCCGTTATCTATAATATATACGTATATCTCGTCTTCATACTTAAAAATTCTAATTGTCAATAAATTATTCCCTCTTTCGATGTTGAATCCATGAATTATATAGTTTTCAATCAGGGGCTGTATTGAGTGTTTTATGATACCGTAGTTTAAAGTGTCCTCTTTGATGTCAAAAGATAATTTGATATTATTCATAAATCTCATATTGAAGAGTTCTATATACATCTTACAGCATTTTATCTCTTCGCTTATGCTTATAATGAATTTTTCTTTGGCGGAGTTTCTGAAAATTGAAGATAGTAGATAAATCATTTCACCCACATCCTTAGAACCATTCACAATTGCTCTCATTCTTATGGATTCTAAGGTGTTGTATAAAAAGTGCGGGTTGATCTGCGCCTGAAGCGCATTTAGCTGTGCTTGTTTTTGCTTGATATCTAACAGATAAACTTTTTCAATGTATGTGTTTAAATTGTCACACATGTTGTTAAAG
>CAYXPB010000339.1:0-3015 GCA_964466645.1 uncultured Acetivibrio sp.
AAGCACTGAGTACAGTGCATTACAGTTACACTGCGGCTGTGCCGCGACCCGTTAGGCGAAACCTGCCTGCCAGTGTGGAGAAGAATAAAAGCGCGCCTTGAAATACACAAAACAATAATAGAGGAGAATTTATGTTTTTTAGTAGAAGAAATCCGATGCACTTCTTTTTGCGTGTTACTTTTCTATTGTTTTCAAGTTTGTTATATTTTTGCGGGAAAGGCAACCCGGTGTCGTCGGGTAACTCACAAGACCCAGCAAATTTGGCAAAAAATATTATAGTGACACCAATTCTTAAAGACACTATTCCAACTGCATTTATTAATTTTCTTGCTAAAACCACACCTGACGATGCAGATGGTCTTGTCCAAGTCTACATCCAGAATACAAATAAGGTTCTGGTACAGTTGCGAGTTGAAGGTCAGGTTGAAGGTTACACAAACAATGCGACCAAAATGGTGACAATCGCAGCTGGTTTATCTGACACTATAAAACTTGCTCCTCTTATTACAAATGCTGCATTTCAATCTTTGTCAGAAAATAAAACAGTTAGCTATAGAGTAATCACAACACTCATTAGTGGAATTACTGAAACACAGGTTTATAATCAAACACATACAGCACAGATGCTTGCAAAAGATGTTTTTATATTTGGTGATTCACAGCTGGACAAATTGATGGCTTTGTGGGTAACACCCCATATAACACAAGTTGACCAGTTAATCGCGAAAGCAATAAAACGCAATCCTGAAAACGCATTTATAGGTTACCAGAACAGCCCGACGTCCGATGGATATCAACACATCTCAACTCCATATTCTGGCACGGGTACTGTCACTGCAGGTAGAACTGCTACAGCTAAAACGTTCACCCTTGCCTATTATTATGCGAACCCGAAAATCTCTGGTTCTTTCACAGCTACTGGTGGTAGTGGGGACGATATTAAAGCTTCGATAGTTGATTCGCTCGCAAACAACTATTACCAATCCGGTAAAGTGCATACAGATAATTTTATTTTATCAAATTTAGTAAGCGGCACTTATCATTACAAATTTGACAATTCTTTTTCATTAATTACAGATAAATCAGTCACGTATACACTGAATGTCTCCTATGATAAGGATTGGATTTACGTTCAAACTAAAGCAATTTATGACGCACTGAAAAACGATTATAAAATATCATATGTTAATTCAAGCATTTCTTACCCTAATGGAACACAAAAGATTCGACTGCCCACAGATGCCCTTTCTCTTGGTTCCGCGAATTGTATTGATGGCACGGTTCTCTTTGCTTCTGCTCTCGAAAATATTTCTCTTGAGCCAATCATATGTCTCATTCCAGGTCATGCTTTTGTAGGTTGGAAAAGATGGACTGGGGCTATTGGAAAATATGAATTTTTGGAAACAACCATGATTGGAAGCTCAACTTATGAAGAAGCCTATAAAAAAGGTTTAGCCGAATTTACTCAATATAGAAATACAAAAAGTATAACAATTATTGATGTTAAAGCTTGTAGAGGTATCGGAATAACACCACTAATGAAAAGCAGGGCGCGCTAAGAAAGAAGAACACTGGCAGGCAGGCATCGCCTAACACGCCATAAAAGCTGCGTCGCTTCGCTCCTCGGCCTGCGGCACATTTTCCCTTCACTTCGTTACGGGAAAACGTCTTTTATGGCGGACCCGTTGTAAGAAATAAATTGGCAAGGAAAATGAAAAATCGTCGCCGTGGGAATAAATAGTACAAGTTTTATAAAATGGTAATGCAAATACAATGGTTCTCAGTATTATGGAATTATAATGGTCTTATAAATTAAAACTGGAATTTAACAAAGGTGTATAATGAAAATACACGATTTCATCAGACTTGATAATGTTAACCATGATAGGGTTACTTTCATCCGAATAGAACCGCTTAACTTACAAAAAACATTAACTGATATTATCAACACACTTTCTGATCTTTCTTGGCTAAATGCATTTGATCAGGAATTCTTTAGAGAAAGCTTTCAAGCGAGGGCTGAACCCACAATTGCAGACATTGTTAATAAGCTGCAATCTCCAATATCAGATGAACTCACAGAGGATTCTGGTGAATATGTTGTTTCTGAACTTACTAGACAAGCCATTATAAATAATTTGAAATATTTAGAATTACCGTTAGCTGAGTTATACAGTAAACAAGTGTCAGGGAATCCTGGGTTTGATTTCCATACTCAAAACGAATGTAATACCCTTATTTTCGGTGAAGCAAAATATTCAAGTTTAAAAAATGCTTATGGGACAGGGTTAAAACAAGTAGTGGATTTTATAGATGAAAAAAAGGATTTAAAAGATTTAGCTGATCTCCACAACTTTATTGATATAAAAACATTAAATAAAGCAGCAAACGGTATTAAAGGGTTCGCTGTAGGGTTTTCATCGAAGACAATAGCTACAAAAAAATTAATAAACAACATTATTAAAAACAATGATTTTCAAAAGTTGTTGGACTATGAGGAAATTGTATTAGTGGCGGTAAATGTATGAATGAAATTATTCAGCAACTAAAAGAAAAAAAGAATGTCGAAGTAATTTACAAATATGCAATACAAAAACTTTATACTGATGGTCCTATATCCATTACTGTTTTAGAAATATTAACATACATCAATGTTTTTGTACCCGATTTTTTTAATAATGTTAAAGATGACATTTTAGGAATAATGGGTGTCTACTTTAAAAAACCACAACTAAAAAAATTACAATGTCTGGCATTTAAAATCTATGGCGATTATATAAAAGATAAGTACAAAATTAATTATACTCCTATTCAAGTTAATATACTTGACAATATAAGTAAATATACAAACTTTAGCTTTTCAGCACCCACCAGTACTGGCAAATCTTACGTTTTTAGAGATATTATAAGTAAAACTTCGAAGGATGTTGTTATTATAGTTCCTTCAAGAGCACTCATAAATGAATATTACGATAAAATATGTAAAATGGTAACTGATAAGACAGTTAATATACT
>CAYXPB010000339.1:3025-5005 GCA_964466645.1 uncultured Acetivibrio sp.
ATTATCAATACAAAGCATGCAAAGAAAAATATATTCGTCCTAACCCCTGAAAGAGCAAAAGAACTTTTCAAATTTAAGCAAAATCTTAATATCGGACTATTTCTTTTTGACGAGGCGCAATTAAGTGATGAAGATTCAATTAGAGGGCTTTTTTTTGATAGTATCGTCAGGCGTGTACAAAAGGCTTTTCCCAGCTCAAAATGTATATTTTCGCACCCTTTTATTTCAAATCCAGAAGCACAATTGCAAAAAAATCATTTCGAGTTAAGTGAATCACATTATTTACGATATCAACAACAGAATGTAGGACAAATCTTTTTTGCACATGATGAAAAAGGATTTTATCATTTTGGAATAGACAAAACTATAATGGGCAATCAAAAAATTAAGAGTTCATCAGATCCTTTAATGACCGCGCTTAAAGGCGGTGGGAGTATTCTAGTCTATTCAACAAAAGCCAGCATTTACGATAAATCTGTATTTAAAAAATTTGCGAAATACATTAAAGTGTGCCCGCAAATAACTGATGAAGGTGCATTAGAACTAATTGAACAATTAGGTAACTATCTTGGCTCTTTTGGAAAGTATTATCATTCAAACATGATGGAAATGATTATGAGAGGTATCGTGATTCATCATGGTTCGCTCCCATTGCAGGCAAGGCTAATTCTTGAGCACTTTACCCAACAAGGATATTGTAAGATGTGCTTTGCTACATCTACTTTGGAGCAAGGTATTAATATGCCATTCGATGTAGTCTATCTTAATACTTTTGAGGCAAGTCGTACTTTGTCTATGAAAAATTTGATTGGTAGAGCAGGCCGCTCCAGTGGTGAACCGGTTTTTGACTACGGCATAGTCGTTATTAAAACTGAAAATATGAGTAATTTTAGAAAAGTTATTTTACAAACCGAAACATTAAATATTATTTCTCTTTTAGATACAGAAAATGATGAAGATGCAGATTATAAGGATTTTAAAGAAGCAATAAATAATGGTACATATTCTGATGAATACAACCTTACAAATGATGAAGTAAAAAGGTTAAATTCTGAAGATGTTGAATATATTATTGTAAATATTTTGAATAGTATGTTCAACAAAGATGGTAAGTTAATCCCTCAAAAGTTGGTTGAAGAGGATATTGATTGTAAACTAATATTTTACCAACAATTTATTCACCTCTATAGTTACCATCTAAATGGCCGGAAATTAACAGAAGGTGAAGAAAGTGTATTGAATACAGCAATTAAAATACTACTTTGGAAAATACACTGTAAGACGTTTAAGGATATTTGTTTGAGGCGCTATGCTTATGCTGCTCGTGTTCCAGAAAGAAGGAATCTTGAAGAACGAGGAATAAAATCTGATCATTTGAAAGCAAATTTTATTCGGGGATATGATGATTTACCAAACAAGGTACTACAAAATTATAGCATATATAAAAAAGGTACAAAGGCAAAAGATGTTGATTATGACCGTATTGTTTTTGACACATATGATTATTTGGATAAACTTATAAGTTTTAAATTGAGCGATATATATTACGCGATATTCCACCAATATTATGTAAGGACATTTGATAATAGGGCCTTGCATTTATCGAACTATTTCAAGTATGGCACAAAGAACGAAAAAGAAATCATGATGCTAAGGTATGGTTTATCGTTTGAAGAAATCGAGTGGGCAAAAGACTATATCCAAGATATTAGTACTGCGGAAATTACATTTACTCCAAATGTTAAGGAATTGTCTACAGATAAACTTAAGGTTTTGGATCGTTTCATATTTTAATATAGGGTAAAGGCAAAAAGAATTTAGGACGGCGACGATAAAACAATTAAGAATGCCAATTTACATCTTACAACAGCTAAAAGCCAAAATGCTTGCCGCAGGCGCAACACAAGCACTTCGGCTGTTTAGCCGCCCGTTGTAAGCAATATGGGCGAAAACAAAAAGGCAGTAAAGTATGAAAACAGA
>CAYXPB010000340.1:0-4991 GCA_964466645.1 uncultured Acetivibrio sp.
CATAAAGAACAAGTTTGCTAGTAATGGTGTTACAGGCACAGCTAACATAACCTTGAACACTGATACGACAAGGGGTTATTTAAAAATAAACACTATAGATATAAAAGCTTCTACACCAGGTATTAAGAACCCAAGCTCATGGACTGGTGTGTATTTTATGGGGATACCCGCTACTATAACTGCTATAGCTGAAGAAGGTTATGTGTTTGACCACTGGGAAGGTGTAACAGGGAATTCGGATACCGTGACATTTAATCATTCAGACAATATAAATATAACAGCTGTTTTCAGAAAGGATGGCACACCTGCGCTAACACCAACAGTTACACCAACGCCAACAGTTACACCAACGCCAACAGTTACATCAACACTAACGGTTACACCAGCACCAACTGCTTCTGATTCACCACAAGGTGTTATTCTTGGAGATGTTAATAGTGATGGTTTCTTTAATTCGTTAGATTTTGGACAGCTCAGAATGTACTTACTAGGAATGAAAGACAAAGATGAAATAAATATATTAGCTGGTGACGTTGATGCAAATGGAGCCCTTAATGCAATAGATTTTGCATACTTCAGACAGCGTTTGATCGGCATAATAAACAAGTTCCCAGTGGAATAATTTGTTATATCATATATTAATATGTATAAATGTAATTAATTCAATATTGAGACCGAGGTGATTATAAATTGACTTGCGAGTAAATGACGAATTATTCTTAATGCAATTTTAACATTTTAGGGATAATTTAAGATTTGTTTAAGGTTTTTCATGTAAAATAGAATTGTAGGGAGGAGGTAAACCATTGGCTATAGAGGTTTTTAATAGGTATGAAATTAAATATATGATGGATAGTGAGACATGCCAAAAAGTTCAGCAGCAGCTTGTTGAATATATGGAACTAGATGAATACAATAAGAATCATCCGTTTTATACAATATGCAATATATATTATGATACACCAGATAACCACCTCATAAGACATTCATTGTCTAAGCCAAAATACAAAGAAAAGCTAAGACTACGTGGTTATGGTGTACCTAATATGGAGGATAAGGTTTACTTGGAGATAAAGAAAAAAGTAAACGGTCTTGTGAATAAGAGAAGGACAAAACTAGTATTAGATGAGGCTTATGATTTCGCTGCTACAGGAGATAAGCCAGAGTTGAAGAACTATATGAACAAGCAAGTTTTGAATGAAATTGATTATATGATAAAACTTTATAATCCTGTACCTAAGCTGTATTTAGCTTATGATAGAAAAGCATTTTTTGGCATAAATAACAGGGATTTAAGGGTGACATTTGATACAAATATTCGTTCTAGAAGAGAAGAATTGAGGCTTGAAGCAGGAGACCACGGTCGAAGCCTATTACCTGATGATGATTTGTGGTTGATGGAAGTTAAGGCGGAGAAGACCATTCCTATATGGCTTTCAAGATTATTGAGTGAATACAAACTTTTTAAAGCAAGTTTCTCCAAATACGGAACAGAATATAAAACAATGATTCGCGAGAATTTACTAGAAGGAGGAAGCAATAAATGGGATGGTCAATATTCAATACAACACCAGAGTCATTACAATTATCTTTCGGCAGTGCGACGCTAGCAATTATAACTGCTTTTATATTAGGAATGCTTATAAGTTTAACTTATATTAAAACATTTGCTAAAGGTCATTATTCTCAAAGTTTTGTTATTACGTTGATTATGATGCCTTGTGTTGTAGCTGTTATAATTCTTTTAATTGGTACTAATATAGCTAGTGCTTTTGGGCTTTCGGGAGCTTTTTCAATAATCCGTTTTAGGAGTGCACCTGGAGATCCTAAGGATATATCTTATGTGCTTTTTTGTATGGGAGCAGGTTTGGCTTGTGGTGTGGGTGTTTATGGATATGCACTGTTTTTTACAATAATACTTTGTGCTCTTATGTTGATTTTATGCAAAGTCAATTTTGGGGCAAAGAAAAGTAATGATAAGATACTAAAAGTTATCATACCGGAAGACTTGGATTATCAAGGCGTATTTGATGACATATTTGACACTTATGCATATCGATATGAATTAAGGAGAGTTAAAACAACAGATCTTGGAACTTTATATGAGCTTGTATATTTGATTAGTTTGAGAACGAATATAAAGGAAAAAGATTTCTTAGATGAATTAAGATGTAGAAACGGTAACTTGAACATCATATTAACAATGAATGCAGATCCAACCGAACAGTAGAATAGTATATAATAAAATTAAGAGGGGGCCATTTTGGTCCCCTTTGTTTTAGTTATTTCAAAAAATCTGAGTTGATGGGCTTTGTGGCCCTAAATATTGTATAAGTTATTTTTTGAAATGGTCTTATTGAGTTCTTGATTTTTTTATTATACGCTTTTTGTTTGATCTTTGTATTACAATCTTTTTACCCTTCAATGTATAGTTTTTCATGGCCTCCATAACTTCGGCGGAATACTCCTTTGGAACTTCAACAAAGGTAAATCTGTCATATATATCTATAGCGCCTATAAGTTTACCTGGAAGACTTGTACAGGAAGCTATACTTTCCACAATATGCTTAGGTTGAACTTTACTTGTTCTTCCTACATTTATAAAGAGGCGTACCATTCCGTTTTTTGAACCTGTATCTTCTTCAATAATTTCTTCTAAATGTACATTTTGATTGTTATTATTTTGGTCAAAGATTGTTTTTAATAGAGCAGCGGCAATTTCGAGTGTAGTAACATAATTTGAATCTATATCTTTTGAGTTTGTTTCTTCAAGCACTTTTTCAATATGTGAAACGTATTTTGAAAAGCTGCCTTCTGATAGAGTGTCCTTAACCTTGCTCATAATCAATCCGATTTTTCTCTCTTGAACGTCCATTGGAGTAGGTGGTTTAATTAAGCGTATTGTTGATTTAGTGTATCTCTGTATTTCTTTGAGTTTGTGAATTTCTCTACCAACAACAAAAGTGTAAGACTTTCCGGTCTTGCCAGCTCTTCCGGTACGTCCGATTCTATGAACGTAATACTCTTCATCACTAGGCAAATCATAATTAATAACTGCTTCAATATTATCTACATCGATTCCGCGTGCAGCCACATCTGTGGCTATGAGAATGTCAATAAGACCTTTTTTAAACTTTGACATAACTTTATTTCGCTGGTCCTGTCTCATATCACCATGAAGAGCTTCTGCCGAATAACCTCTTGACTGAAGACTTGAAGTTAACTCATCAACCTGTCTTTTGGTATTGCAAAAAACTAAAGATAATCCGATGCCATTTGCATCTATAAGTCTTGATAGTACCTCTAGTTTTGAAGATTGACTTACTTCTAAATATAATTGTTCAATACCGGGAACAGTCATTTGTTTGTGTGCCGCTTTTATATGTAAAGGTTTCTTCAAATATTTAGATGATAAATCTAATATTTCCTTTGGCATTGTAGCTGAAAACAATATAGTTTGTTTTTCTACCGGTACTTTTTCCAATATAATATCAATATCTTCTCTAAATCCCATATTAAGCATTTCGTCAGCTTCGTCGAGAATAATCATCTTCAAATCTGACAGCTTTAAGGTACGGCGGCGCATATGATCCATAATACGTCCCGGAGTGCCTATGATTATCTGAGGACGCTTTTTGAGTGCCGCAATTTGACGGTCTATAGGTTGTCCACCGTAAACAGGCAGTATTTTGACACCTTCTTTATATTTTGATACTTCTCTTAATTCTTCAGATATTTGAATTGCCAGCTCTCTTGTTGGGGAAAGAATAAGTACCTGAATTCCTTCTGAATTGATATCTAACATTTCTATAGCAGGTATACCGAAAGCGCAGGTTTTTCCTGTTCCTGTTTGTGCCTGACCTATAAGGTCAACTCCTTTTAGAATATGTGGAATTGTTTGTGATTGAATAGGAGTTGCTTCCTCAAACCCCATATCTGCAATGGCCTTTTGAACTTCATCCGATAAGTTCAGATCTTTAAAAATTACATTTTCCATTTTGTTTTATCCTTTATATTTATTTTATTAAACAATTTGCAAAGCAAATGTCCTAATATCTATTTCATATCAATGCCATGGCGAGCTTAATGTTTTCAGATTTATAGATATTTGTGAAATTAATTTTAGGCATTAATTATTAAATTGTATATTTAAAACACTCATTTGTCAATAAACAAGCTTTTGAGTTCACGGTAAATTATAGTTGTACAAAAAACAAATATTTTTTAATTGTGATTATATTTTTCCCATTTAACAACTAGTTTTATACAAAAGGTTTGAAATAATACGTTGAAAAGTCAATTAAGGGGATTCCGAAAAAAATAACTGGCCAATTGTCATTTTAAAAAATCTGATTTACATTTTTTGTGTGGCAAAATAATGTTCTTCTGTTTAAAAGCTTTTAAGCTTCCGTGATGGGCTTTATGCTTTAAATATTGTATAGGTTATTTTTTTGGAATTACCTTAATTAAAAAAGTGCAATCCACTCATTGTGAATGGATTGCAAGAAAGACTAAATTTCTAGTATAGGAATTTGCATTTTTGAAAGTTCGCCCGAAGAGCGATAAGTTCATTAAATGGTTTCAAAAACGACCTAAAAGGACGAAATCATTCCTAGCAGATATTGCCTCAAGTATCCAAAATCAATTGCATTGTAAGAACCATCTTTGTTGATATCAGCAGCTTCTTGCCAAGCATAGTTTGGGTTGGCAAGGGTAGGGGTTTTAATCATGCCTAAAAGCAACTGCCTGAGGATACCGAAATCAATCGAGTTTACATTTCCATCACCATTTATATCACCTCTTATGATAGTAGAAGATGGTGAACTAGGTGTAGGTGTGGAAGTTGGTTTTGTCGGTGTAGGATTATTTGAGGGTTTTCCAGCCATAAGGCCTGCGATTGCTCCAACAAAAGAAGCGTTATAGTCAATTGCAACTTCGGTATATTGGAATTGGTTTACATCATCTATGTATTTATCAGTAGAATCAGGACC
>CAYXPB010000341.1:0-4982 GCA_964466645.1 uncultured Acetivibrio sp.
GTTAACATATGAATGTGTGGATTAAAAAAGTCCGCCCGATAGGGCGATAAGTTCATAACAATTTTACAGTATTCTGTACCCTTGGCATATTAAATCAAGTAAATTGAAGCGTGATGTAAAAACTTTAGGTGATTCCAAAAAAATAACTGGTCAATTGCCATTTCAAAAAATCTGATTTACATTTTTTGCGCAGCAAAATAATGTTCTTCTGTTTAGAAGCTTTTAAGCTTCTGTGATGGGTTTTGTGACTTAAATATTGTATAGGTTATTTTTTAAAATGGCCTTATCACGTTTATCGTAAAAAATAAGTTTTTTCTTATGCAAATAGATCGGATTTCTAGAAAAAAATGAAAAAATTTAATAAAATGTTCTTAGTCCTATTTAAAAATTCAAAACAAATTAGTATAATAAATAAGAAGTAGTATAAATGAGTTTTTACCAAAGTAAACATAATCATAAAAGTAATAGTAATAAAATGATTTCTGAAACAATACAATTGGCCTATCTGATTTTTTATTTGATAGGTAGCGCACGGAAAAAATTAGATTGCTTATTATATAAATGCATCTATTCAATTATAGATGGATACGATTTATAAGTGAAGAAGGAAAAATGTAATAAACTAAGAGGAAAAACTTATGACTATTAGGAAGGTAACAATTGCAGGTATCAACAGCGGCTGCGGAAAGACTACTGTTACAATGGGGATCTTAGCGACTCTCTATGTGATGGGGCTTGACGTTCAGCCTTTTAAGGTCGGAACGGATTATATTACTACGATGCTTCACTCTTTTATTACAGAGAAAGATTCACGTAACCTTGACAGTTGGATGTTGGATATTGATACAGTGGTGCATCTCTTTGAAAAAAGTGCTGTAAATGCTGATATATCTGTGATTGAAGGCGCAAATGGATTATATGATGGTGTTGGGGAAAATACGATTGTAGGAAGTACAGCGCATGTATCAAAAATAGTAAAAGCTCCAGTTATACTTGTTGTCAATGCAGAAGGCCTATCTCTAAGTATTGTTCCTATGATAAACGGATATACCGATTACGATAAAAATCTTGAAATAATTGGTGTGATTTTAAATAAAGTTGAAAGTGAAGCCCATTACGAATCTTTAAAAACTGCTATTGAAAGTGGTACGGGCTTGAATGTTTTTGGTTATCTACCTAAAATGAAGGATTTGCCGTGCAGCCATTTAGGTCTTGTACCACAAGAGGATATAAAAGATTTAAAGAGAAAAATTCGTTTGCTTGTAGAGCAGGTAATCAAAACTATAGATGTAGATCTTATAATAAAGATGTCAAATCGTCCTAAAGTTTCATATTTAAACGCTACAAAATTTTTGTTTGAGGTCAATTCTAAAAATACAGCAAAAATTGCAGTCGCAAAGGATAAAGCTTTTAACTATTATTATAAGGATAATATTGATTTGTTAGAAATTATGGGGGCTGAAATAAACTATTTCAGTCCATTAGAGGATGAGTTGCTCCCTAAGGATGTTGATGGTTTGTATTTTGGGGGAGGATGCATTGATTTCTATTTAAAAGAGCTTCAGGAAAATAAGACTCTTTTAAATGATATCAAACGCAAAATATTCCAGGGAATTCCTACATATGCCGAAGGAGATAGTTTAATGTATCTTTGTGAATATGTAGAACATTTAAATAAAGAAAATTATAAAATGGCAGGTGTACTTAATGGTTATTGTAATATAGCTGACGAAGCTAATAAGTCAGGATATGTTGATATTGAAGTTATCAAGGATAATGTTTTATCGCATAAGGGTTGTAGAATAAGAGGTCATGAGCTTCACCGTTCGAATATACATATGTTATCAAAAGATACTTTATATTGCTTTATGATTCAAAAGAAATGCAACGAAATGGAGTCGGTAATTTGGAAAGGTGGATATAGCGTATATAATATGCTGGCGGCCTATCCACAAATACATTTTTGGAGTAACCCGAATTTTGCCGCAAAGTTTTTTGATAATTGCATTAAGCATAGAACTGAAGATGCCCGTGTAATTTGAAAAGTTTATTAAAAACAAAAACAATATGTTTAGATATTGGCAAAGTTGGCAATAATTAACAGTGAGGCAAACTGATTCTATTCTTTGTCCCTTAAGGGGGACTATTTTTTTGCTTAAAATATGGTTTTTTCTTTTCGAGACTTATATAATAAAATCAAATAAGAATTTCTAGGTATTTTGCAATTCAAAAAAGCTTTGATTACGAATCTTTCGAACGAAGTGAAAGAGGCAAAAACGAAGGGACTCGATGTCCCGTAGTTTTTATTTACATTTAAATGAGAGGCGGTAATAAGTTGGTTCCGGTAAAAAAGAATGAAGTTTATAAAATAGAGATTGGCGGAATGACGCATGAAGGTCAGGGAGTTGGTAGAATTGACAATTTTACGGTTTTTGTTGATGGCCCAATCAAGGGAGAAGAAGTTGAGATTAAGATTATTAAGATCAATAAGAAATATGCCATAGGTAAACTTCTAAACGTCATTAAGGCTTCGCCGGACAGGGTTGAGCCGGTATGTAAAGTGTTCAATAGATGCGGCGGATGTAGTCTTCAACATATGAGTGCTCAGGCGACGTTAAAGTTTAAGACGGATCTGGTGACTGGTAATATAAGAAGAATTGGCAAACTAAAGGATGTAGTGGTTCATGATACAATAGGTATGGAGAAACCATTCAATTTTCGGAATAAGGCCCAGTATCCCGTGGGAAAATCGAAGGACGGAGTTGTAGTAGGGTTTTATGCCAAAAAATCTCATGAAATAGTGGATTCTCCTATGTGCATGATTCAACACAGTGTAAGTGATAAAGCAAAGCTCATAGTGAAGAGATTTTTGGAAGATGAGAGAATCAGCGTATACGATGAAGTGACAGGAAAAGGGCTTGTACGGCGTGTTGTGACCCGGCTGGGTTTTAACACTGGGGAACTGATGGTTGTGCTTGTACTGAATGGTAAAAGCCTGCCTAACCAGGGCAAGCTTGTAAATCTGCTTACAGAGGAGATACCCGAAATAAAAAGTATTGTACTGAATGTGAATACCGCAAATACCAACATTATTTTAGGATCTAGGAATATAGTTATATTTGGTGAAGAGACAATTACCGATTGTATAGGAAAGTATAAGTTCAAGATATCGCCATTATCCTTTTTTCAAGTAAATCCTGTACAGACCGAGGTGCTTTACAATAAGGTGCTGGAGTATGCGGATTTAACTGGTGAAGAGATGGTTTTTGATTTGTACTGCGGTATTGGTACCATTTCGTTGTTTTTGTCCGAGAAGGCAAAAAAGGTTTATGGAGTGGAAGTTGTTGAGGAAGCAATACGGGATGCGAAGGAAAATGCTAAATTAAACGGTGTTGATAATGTTGAGTTTCTTGTCGGTGAGGCGGAGAGGATTATTCCCGATCTGTACCAGAAAGGTGTAAGGGCTGATGTGGTGGTGGTTGATCCTCCACGTAAGGGTTGTGATGAGGTGTTGCTTGATACTCTTGTCAATATGTCACCCGAAAGGATTGTGTATGTATCCTGTAATCCAGCAACGCTCGCAAGGGATTTGGCTTTTTTGGCAGAGAGAGGATTTGAAGTTGTGGAGGTTCAGCCAGTGGATATGTTTCCTTGGTCGAGCCACGTGGAGTGCGTGGTAAAACTACGCATGACAAAATGCTTGTAATACTAGTATTTAAGCGGTTTTGTGAGTTTTATAGTTTCAGTATGGACGAGCAAAAATTTGAGAATAAATCGCTAATGAACAGTATGAAAGTGAAAGTTGCTATATGATATGGTGTAGGTAAACACCTCAGAAAATAAAGTGATAAAGAATAAAAAGACTATGAATTAGAACTTCATGGTCTTCTTATTTTGGTAGATGTTCTTGATTACAAATAATCTGCAAAGCTATAGGCAGAGGACATCTGTAATTTTATGAATACCTCCCTTGAATGAGCTTATTATGAATTAATTTATAATACACTATAAATTAATAAAAATGTATAAAAACTTTTTGACAAAATATTTTTAAAGTTTTAAGATATAAGTATATATGATATAAAAGGAAATTAAATCTATATGTCGAATAGTTCTATTAAATGGGGGGAATGCAGATGTGTGTATTTCAAGAACTAAAAGAAATGCCGAAAAAGCCTTTAGAATTATTCTTAAGAAGAAATAAGTTAAAGACAAGCGGTACTATTGAGGAATTAGCTGATAGAATTGATGAAAATATAAAATCAGGCATAATTTCTAATGATATATATGTGACTTGGAGAAATAAGCTTTTAAGAGAAGGTAAAAAACATATTTATATCTATAGTATCGAAGAACCTACAATAGAGAATTTAAAAGACATATCACAGTTTGAAAAGATTAAACAAGAAAAGGCATTAAATAATATAGTTTCAATAAATGACATTAACAACCCAAATATTCCAAAATTATTATATTGCACAGAGATAATTGCTGATAATGCTGTGAATTATATAAAATTATTATATATCGAGAGAAAAGTTACATATATTCCAGATTATAATGTTAAATCAATTGTTACAAACGATATTAACTATTATGTGTTTGTTGATATAGATTTAAAAGATGGTTTATTAATGATTAGATTAGAACCAACAAAAGGTTTAAGAGAAACTGTAGCTGATGAGGATACTGATGAGATAGTCTCTGCAAGTAAAATTGCTCAAAGATATGCAAGAAAAATATGCGATATTTTTGGTATAGAAACATATGATAATAGTAAAGAATATCAAGATATTTTAAAAGAATTATGGAAATCTACATTAATAGAAATTTCTGAGATAGCAGATAAAATTGATTCAATTGATGAATATACAGAGGCATATATTAATCAATGTAGAGATAAATTGAATATTGAATGTCTAAATGGTGTTATCGGACAGGCTATTTGTCAGTAACTTGGACAAGATAAATTGCAGGGAAAA
>CAYXPB010000342.1:0-4975 GCA_964466645.1 uncultured Acetivibrio sp.
AAATTGGTAAACCTGATGCGGAGGTATATATTGATACCGGGAGATGGAAAGCACGATAGAGCAGCAATCAGAGGTTTTTAGGTATTAGGATAGGAGGACTTGGAGTGATAATTCCGAGTGAACTTTTTGAAAGATACTGTTTAATAATTGGGCCTGATCCAGAGACGAGGTGGAAAAACAAAAAAAATTGATATATCCAAGATCATTAGTTACAATGAAAAGATAACGGAATCGAAGGGCGGTAGTATAAAATGAACAACATATTATATAGTACGGCCTTGGGTACTTATTATATTGGCAGATGTGAAGAAAAGATTGTATCTCTATGTGAAGATAGCGGTTTAAGGAGAAAGGTGCAATTAATTATGACATCACCACCATTCCCATTAAATCAAAAAAAGGAATATGGAAATTTGGAGGGAACAGAATATATAGACTGGATGTCTGGTTTATCTCCTTTATTTTCGGAATTATTAACTGAAGATGGCTCCATTGTGGTTGAAATCGGGAATGGATGGGAGAAAGGGCGTCCTGTTCAATCCCTGTTAACACAAAAATCCTTGTTAGCTATGGTAGAAAATCCAAAGGCCAACTTGAGACTATGCCAAGAATTTATATGTTATAACCCTGCCAGATTACCATCCCCAGCCCAATGGGTTACAGTGAATCGAATTAGAACAATTGATAGTTTTACACATGTTTGGTGGATGGCAAAAACCGATTTTCCGAAGGCTGATAATCGTAATATATTAAGGCCATATAGTAAAAGCATGGAGAGATTGCTTAAAAAGAGGAAGTATAATGCTGGCAGGCGTCCCTCTGATCATAATGTGAGTGACGAAGGTTTTTTAAAAAGACACAAGGGAAGTATCATGCCAAATGTACTAGAATTTGAAACAATGAAGGAAGGCCAAGATCCCAGGCTCCCCAATAATGCATTAAGGATTGCAAATACAAGTTCCAACGATTTTTTTATGAAAGAATGCAGGAAAAGAGGCTTGTCTCCACATCCGGCGAGAATGCCTATGGATTTAGCTAGTTTTTTTATTAGTTTTCTTACAAATGAAGGAGATTTGGTTCTTGATCCATTTGGGGGTTCGAATACAACCGGTTTTTGTTCAGAAAGGCTAAAAAGAAAATGGATAAGCATTGACACAGATATTAACTATGGCAAACAATCAGCGATTAGATTTGAAGATCCCACATTAGAAACCCAGTTCAGGAAAGGAGCGATATGGGATGAGTCTCAAAGATAAAATCCATCAAATGGCAGATGTGGACATATTTAGTGAGGCTAGAAATGAGGACTTGTTTATTGGTAGGCCTTATTATTTAGATTATGACAAAGCATATTTACTTATCGCGGATTCATGGAAACAAAAGGTAGAGGGAGTACCCCAGGGGGCGTTTTTACTAGCTTTTTATGAAAATGAACATGATGATGTTGAGGAATGTCTCTTATTACGTGCATTAGGACCCGCAAAGCTACCTACTGATAATGATGTTATTGCATCGATGGTTGAATATTACAAGGATAATCTTGATACCTCGGGCTCCAAAAATCAGTTAGATCAATATACTAGATATACATTTAGTTTTTCTGGTCTAGAATGCCGGGTCCTTGGTACATTTTACAAGGATGCAGAACTAGGTCTACTTTTTGGGGCAGATGTAGAAAATTTTTATAGTGCTAATAATTATTCTGTATATAAACCCAACGGGCAGGCACTTGAAAAAATTATAAATTTCAGGGATGGTAAGACTGTACCTGGATGCAGTACAGATGTCCGTATTGGTAAAGTTAGGTATAGCTCTAGTTTAAGGTTTCAAAATATATCAGAGGAGGTGCCAGTTTATGTTAGCCCAAAAGATTTCATAGGGAAAAGAACGGCCACTTTTGGAATGACACGAACCGGAAAATCAAATACTGTTAAAAAAATAATTGAGGCAACAACAGAAATTAGTGAATCAGCTGAAAATACCATAGAATCTGGCTTTGAAATGGAAGACATAACAGAACTACTAAAACCGTACGATGACAATGGAAAGCCAAAATTTAAGGTGGGCCAAATAATATTTGATATGAATGGTGAATATGCTAACAAAAATTTGCAGGATGAGGGAACAGCAATTTCTGATATGTTTAAAGATATAACTGAACGATATAGCGTATTGGAAAAGGAAGGCTTTAAAGTAATGAAGACAAATTTTTATGAGGATATAAATGCTGGGTTTGAATTAATAAAATCTTATTTAACCGAGGAAAAAGGATCAGATTATGTTAAAAGTTTTGTATCAGTTGATTTTAATGAACCAGGAAAAGGCGATAGAAGTGCTTACACGAGATGGGAACGGCAAGTAGCAGCGTATAAATGTTGCTTGTATAAAGCTGGATTTAAACCAAGTAGAAATTATAAGATAAGGTTTCCAGGGAATGGGGAAATTAATGATAGCTGCAAGATATATCCAGATAGGGGGATATCTTTAGACAAAGCTTGTATGTGGTTCACTTGGATTTTTGAAAATGAAGGGCATGATTTTTTCATCAAATATAAAGAAAATAAAGGCAAAGACTGGGTTGATGAAGAGCTGAAATCTATATTAGTTTTTTTAGCCAGAAAGAAAAGTTCAAGAGGTTTGGGTAATCTCAGCGGCTATAAATTACTTAATCCGCTAACAAAATATCACACTAATACTACTACAACATCATTTTCAGATGATATAATTTGCCATTTAAGGGATGGAGGGATAGTTATTATTGACCTATCACAGGGTTCTCCGATTATTCAAAAAACATATTCTGAGAAGATATGTAATAACATTTTTAATGATGCCATGGATAGATTTATAAATATGAAACCGAATAATTTTATTCAATTTTATTTCGAAGAGGCGCATAATTTGTTCCCCAAGAAAGACGATAAAGATCTTAGTCAGATATATAATAGAATAGCTAAGGAAGGCGCTAAGTTAAATTTGGGTGTGCTATATGCAACACAAGAGGTCAGTTCTATTAGTTCTAACATATTAAAAAATACCCAGAATTGGTTTATTGCTCATTTGAACAATGAGGATGAAATAAAAGAGATAAAGAAGTTTTATGATTTCAATGATTTTTGTAGAGGTCTTGTGAAATATAGTTCTGGTAGTGATAAGGGATTTGTTCGTATGAAAACATATTCTAATGCCTTTATTGTTCCGGTTCAAATAGATAGATTTTCAGTAAAGCAGGTGTAAATATGGGATATAGTAATAATCAAACAAACAAACCGTTTGAAAGAGCTAGTAAAACAGCCCATACAGCAATTTTGAATGATAAGGCTGTTCAGGAGTTTGTCAATAAGTGTCGGATACCGATATCAGAATCAAATAATACTGATATTGGCGACATTAAAACGTTTATTAAAAAGACGAACAAAAAACAAATTCAAAATATAGTTGCAATAGATGGAGGATATACTAATGTTATTATAAAACCTGATTTCCCGTCGGCAACGATGGCTTTTTTTCAATTTGGTGTTCTGTTTTTTAAAAATGAGGATTTGATTAACATAGAACAAAAACCATTCATAGATCCTAGTGATATGTCAAAATTGCAAAAAATTCAAAGATTTAAATTAATTATACCTACTAAAAGTATTATCTATAAAAATCAATTAAATTTGACGGATTCTATAAGGCAGGCGATTTATGAATTCTTCATGAAGGAAATTGAGAATAATGAATTAATGAAGACCTTAAAGTGGTTTTTGTTTTCAGAATATGGTATTAAAACAGATAAATGGTATTTATCTTCCTGTCCTAAATGTAATCACGGAGTAGACATCAAGCGAGAAGAACTTAAAGAATTCAAACTGAGATGCCCTCATTGTAGAGATGATATTTACTTAACAGATGTATTCAGATTGCATGAAGCTATAGACAATGAATTAGGTGCTGGAGGTATTTTAGGTTATACGACAACGGTAATAGAACAGATCTTGATAGTCTATTTAATTAAGATTATGTTAGAAATCAAACCCCAAATGATCAGTGAAACTTTGTTTATTAAGGATGGCCCTTTAGCTTTTTTTGGTCAGACTGCTAGAATGCATAAACCCATGCGTAATTTAATTAGATATCTCGACAATAAAGTAGATATAAATTTTATAGGCCTAGAGAAAAATGGTAGCTTTGTTGAACATGCTGCACTGGTTTCCGAAAAATTGAATGTTAGGGAGGCTTTGATTCTGGACAACAAATATATTTATAGTTATATAATTCCTGGGGATCCAAATTCCAAGGATGCATATGCAAGGACTAGTTATTATGGTTCTAAAGTTATATATAAATCACAATATAATAATATATACGTTGCTACCTTACCTACCTTGGAACCGTTAATAAAACCAAGGGCCATTGATCTTATTAATCTCGAGACATGTTTAAATGGGGTATCGGAATTGAGATGTGATTTATATTACAGCTCATTAGTACCAATAGTTTTAGCCAACAAATTAGTTTCCTTGGCTGATCATCCAAGTTCGGATATATTAAAAATATTTGCCAAGGAAAATGTTAAATAAGAAAATGCTTTTATTAGTTAATCTAAAGTTTCCCCTTCTTATGTGTTGATGCCATACTTTCGCTATAATTTGCGTTGGGTATGCAATTCTGATAAAGAAGAGAGAAAAATGAACCCAAATTGCAAGGTTGGAGGTATTTTAAATAAATATGTTAAGTATGTCCTATGTTCCCAAAGATAGTTTCAGGGAACATTTTTTTGGGGAAAATTAATTAGAACATAGGGAACTTATTCCTTTATAAAAATCCTGATATAATTCCGATTTAAATACTCCGTAAATCCTATTGTCTTACGTAAAACAAAAAAAATGAATATTCCGGCCCATATTGAGTCACCTGCCCGGTCATAGGGAGCCGGTTAAATTACGTTTGATTTTGCTCACTTTAGAGTTTATCGGAATCATGTATATTT